>JAIXVB010000111.1 GCA_027483245.1 Verrucomicrobiaceae bacterium
CAAGACGGCATCCAATCCATCGGAGGCATCCTCGCGCGACTCGCCGGGCGAACTCAGCAGGATGTGGTGACCTACATGACGATCCCCTCCACGATCAGCGGCGGGCCTTCGATCTTTCAACTTCACCTCGGCTCAGGTGAGGTTTTGCACCCCGGGGATGAGAGCGATGTGCTGGTGGCTTTTTACCAGCACAGTTATGACAGCCACATCGCCGCGCTGCGTGAAGGCGGCATCTGCCTCTATGACAGCGGTGAGGTGGCCGAATTGAAGCATGAACGAGGCATCCACCACATCGGCATCCCTTTCACCGCCGCCACGGTGGAGGCGACCGGCGGCAGCGCGCGGGATCGCGGCAAGAACATGTTTGTCCTTGGCCTTCTCTGCGCCGTGTTCCAGCTCGATCAAGAAAAGATCGTCGGCATCCTGAGTCGGCAATTCGGCAAAAAAGATGAGAGCGTGCTGCGCAATGCCATGCTGGCCTTCGACGCTGGTTTTGCCTACCCGATCGGCGACATCGGCACCTTCAACTTCGAAGAAGGTGAGCACAAAGATGCCAACCGCATCAGCACCGATGGCAACACGATCATGACTTTGGGCCTGATCGCTGGCGGTGTGCGCTATGGCGCGGCCTACCCGATCACCCCCTGGTCCAGCATCATGGAAACCCTGCGCAGTGAACTGCCACGCTACGGCGGCCTCTACGTGCAGGCTGAAGATGAACTGGCGGCGGTGTCCATGACTATCGGCGCCGCCTATGCAGGGCACCTGGCTGTGACCGGCAGTGCGGGTCCAGGCCTGAGTCTGAAGATGGAGGCGCTCAGCTATGCCAGCATGGCAGAGATCCCGATGATCGTGATCAACGTGCAACGCGGCGGACCCTCCACCGGCCTACCCACAAGTGTGGAGCAGAGCGATCTCATGCAGGCCATCTATGGCAGTCATGGCGACAGCCCACGCATCGTCCTGGCACCACGAGATGTGGAGGACTGCTTTTACATCGCCCTCGAGGCCTGCAAACTCGCCCGTGAATACTCCTGCCCAGTCATCATTCTGAGCGATCAGGCGCTGAGCAGCCGCATCGAAGCCTTCACCGAACCCGATCTGGACAAGCACTGGGTGGAGCCCTCCCTCGACCTCTCTGACCGCGGCGCTGATTTCAAACCCTACCCGCTGGATGCCGTGACCCGCCATGCCGCCCCCGGCACGAAGATGACCGGCAAATACCCGCATGTAACCGGGCTGGAACACGACGAGCACGGCCACCCAAGCGGCAATCCGAAGATGCACCAGAGGATGACCGACAAGCGCCGCAACAAGCTGGTGGCTCTGAGTCAAAAACTGCCAACAGCTGAGATCTATGGCGATGCCGAAGGCGATGTCTTGCTGGTCGGCTGGGGCAGCACCTACGGCCCGATCAAAGAGAGCGTGAATCGTCTGCGCGCCGAAGGTCACAAGGTCGGAGCCGTGAATCTGCGGCATCTGCACCCCATGCCCGCACGCCTCGACACGCTGTTTGCGAAGTTCAAAAACATCGCCGTCGTGGAGATGAATGACGTCGGTCTCTATGGCTACGGACAGCTGGCCATGATGATGCGCGCCGCCTATGCCGAGCCAAAGATTCAATCGATCTGCAAGACCGACGGCCTCGCCTTCCGCATCCGTGAAATCGTCACAGGCGTGGAAAAGATCATGACCCGTGACTGATCCCCACCGCTCTAAAGTTCTTTAACCTTTTCAATACCTGACCTCATGTCCACTCCAACCCTGGAAGCCAATCCCTCGGCCACGCCGACCCAACTCGTCACTCCAGCGCCGCTGGGAGCCGAGGAAAAGCTCACCAAAAAAGCGCTCACCGCCGATCACCCCACCTGGTGCCCTGCCTGCGGTGACTTCGCGGTTCTCGCGGCTTTTTATAAGGTCCTGGAAAAGCTCCAGTATCCTCACGAAAAAATCGTCTGCGTGGCCGGCATCGGCTGCTCATCACGTTTCCCCTACTTCATGAACACGCATGGGATTCACTTCATCCACGGGCGTGCCGTGCCACTGGCCACCGGCATTTCTTTGAGCCGCCCCGATGTGCACGTGTTCGTCTTCGGCGGAGATGGAGATGGCTTCTCCATCGGTGGCAATCACCTCAACCATGCTGCGCGCAAAAACATCAAGCTGACCTATGTCATCATGGACAACTTCGTCTATGGCCTGACCAAGAAACAGACCAGCCCGACCAGTCCCCAAGGGTTCAAATCCAAGACCGATCCCATCGGCAGCATTGATCGTCCGATCAATCCCATGAAACAACTCCTGGCCAGTGGTGCGACCTTCATTGCACGCACCCATGCGGCCCAGGTCAATCACATGGTGCAGACCTTTGAGCGCGCGATCAAACACGATGGCTTCAGCGTCGTCGAATGTCTGAGCGAGTGCGTCATGTTCTATCAGGGCTCCTTTGATGACAGCACCCCACGCAAAGGCGGCGTCTATGACATCATCGATGAAACTCAACACGACGTGAAGGATGACGTCGCTGCCTTCAAACTCGCGGACCTGCCATCGCCCGGGAAGTTCGGGGTCTATTATCAAGTGGAGCGCCCGACCAAAAATGCCCTCGAACAAAAGTGGATCGATGACACTCAAGCGAAGCTGGGAGGCGTGAGTCAAAAAGACCTCCTGCGCCGTCGATTGGAAGCGATGCGATAAGTTTCGGTCACCCCATCCTGCGGATGCCCTGTCTCCTGGACGCTGTCAGTCCTACGAGGCAGGGCATCTTTATTCATCCCCCTGCATAAAATTCTCGCCTCTTCGGGAGCACCCGCTAAGGTCCGACCCCGTGATCAAAAAATGGACCCAGGTCATTGGTTGGGCGCTCTTATGCAGCGCCACAAACGCGCCCGCCGCACCGGCAGAGGCGGTGAAGCTGACATTAAAAAACGGTGCCGCTGTTCAAGGCCAGATTTTGCGTGAGCGGGATGACGTGCTGATGCTCGATCTCGGCTTCAGTGTCCTGAACATCCCACGCGCAGAAATCGCCAGCCAGGAGAAGGTGGGCGAGCCCAAGCAACAAGCTCCCACCATCGCGCAAAACGAAGATCTCTACTACGTCGAACCCAACCGCGAGGTGCTGCCGGTGGACAAAAATGTGCTGCGTGTGGGCGAGTCCGTCGTTCAGATTCAGACCGCCTCAGGTCTGGGTTCGGGGTTCATCATCAACAAACTGGGCCACGTCATCACCAATCAGCACGTCATCAGCGGTGAACGTGAAATCTCGGTCGTCGTGTATCGCCCCAAGGCCGGGGGACTCGAGAAACAAGTTTTCCCCAAGGTCAAAATCATCGCCATGAACGGTTTCCTCGATCTGGCCATTCTTCAGATTGATGATCCAGCCGCCGAGTCACTGCCCTTTGTGCCCGTGGGCGACTCAGACAGCCTGACTCAAGGACAAAGCGTCTTCGCCATCGGCAGTCCGCTCGGCCTGGAGCGCAGTGTGTCCCAAGGCATCGTCAGCGTGCGTGCCCGCGAGACGCGCGGCGCATGGTCCATTCAAAGCACCACCCAGATCAATCCCGGCAACTCAGGAGGCCCGCTCTTCAATGCCCGGGGGGAAGTCGTCGGCGTGAACAACATGAAACTCGCAGGTGTGGGTGTGGAAGGACTGGGTTTCTCGATTCCCGCGAACCTGCTCAAACAATTCCTCAAGAACCGCGATGCCTTTGCCTTTGATCCACGCAATCCCAACAGCGGTTTTCGTTACCTGAGCCCCCCTTCCCCTGCCAAAACACAAGCCCCCCTTCCCCCCCAATCATGAAACCCTACTCTCGAACCTCGCTGGCCTCAGTCCTCGCCCTGCTGAGCCTTTCTTTCAGCCTCACTGCACGCGCGGACAAGCTGGACGATTGGTATAAAATCCTGCCCAAGAACACGGTCGGTGTCATCGCCATCAAGAACACGCCTGAGCTGCTGGCAGACTGGGAAAAGAGCAGCTTTGCCAAACTCTCCGCAGACCCTGACTTCCTGAAATGGACAGCCCCGATGCGCAAAGAGGGAGATGCACCCTGGGATAAGTTTTTCAAAGAGACCACCGGCGAAGGCCTCTACGACAATCTGAAGCGCTTCCCCGGTGCCAGCATCGCTGTGTTTGCCGGTGATAAAGTCGAAGACTTCCAAGACGACACGCCCCCCTTCGGTTCCCTCAGCGAAGCGGGCGATCAGCAAGCCATGCTGGAAGAAAGTTTGGCCAAACAGGCTGAACTCTCCATGAAAGAGGATGAAGACCTCAAGAAGCGCACGGAGGAAATCGCAGGCGTCACGGTTCACATCGTGGCGGCTTCCGAAGAGCCCGAAGCCAAATGGGAACTCGGCTACGGTTTCGTGGACGGTGTCTTGGTCGAGGCCAACACACGCAGCCTCATGGAATACTTCATCACTGCTTTGAAAAACGGCGCGGCGGAGCCCTCCGATGTCGTCGCGGGTCATCTGGCACGTCTCACTCAGCTCACGGAAGGCAACACGGACATGACTGTTTATTTGAATGGCGAGACGCTGGTCAAGTGGGGCATCGAAGCCGCCAAGGCCGCTGCCGCAGGTGCCCAAAACCAGGCCATGCCCATCTCTCCCGAACAAATCATCGGCGCGCTCGGACTGGAAGAGTTTCAGGCCATCGCAATGAACTTTGATCTGACCGATGCTCAATCGCGCATGGAAGTGGCCCTGCTGCATCCGGAGAAGCCCAGTGGCTTCATCCATCTGATGCGTGGCACCAGCACAGAGGTGCCCCAGCCAAGCTTCGTCCCGGCCGATATTCTCAGCGCTAGCGTGATGCGCTACAGCATGGTGAACCTGTGGGATGGACTGCTGGGCATGATCAATAAGATGGGGCCCATGGCTGCCATGGCGACGATGCAACTCGGCACGGTGGAGGCTCAACTCGGCATCAAACTGCGCGAGGATTTGTTTGGCAGCCTTGCCGACGAATACCTGGAGATCACCGATGGCTCGGTGGAAAATCA
>JAIXVB010000016.1 GCA_027483245.1 Verrucomicrobiaceae bacterium
ATGCCTCCACGGCTGGTATCGATTTCGTCAGCCAGAGTGAGACTGTAGCTGAGTTGAGGAATCGTGGCGCTGTGCTGTCCATCAAAGGTGTGAATGCCTGTGATGCGAGACTTCATGGCGGAGGGATAAGCGATGACTTCATCTCCCACTTCAAAAGTGCCACTTGCCATTCGTCCTGCAAACCCGCGGTAGTCATGGAGATTGCCTAGCTTTTCATCGTTGCCGTCAGAAATGGGCCGAATCACCCACTGAACGGGGAAACGTGCTGCATCAGTAGCCGTTTCGGAATGCACTTGGACGCTCTCAAGATGCTCAAGCAAGCTTGGGCCATGATACCAGGGCGTGCTGGTTGAACGGTCCACCACATTGTCGCCATTCAAAGCGCTCATCGGAATGGCTTGGATTTTTGGCAAATTCTCCAACCCGCCGGCAAAGGCCAAATAATCACCGACAATTTTGTCGTAAACTGACTGATCAAAATCCACGAGGTCCATTTTGTTAACGGCCAAAACTACATGCCCAATGCGCAACAAAGCCGCCAAATAGGTATGCCGCATGGTTTGCTCAATCACTCCCAATCGTGCATCGATCAGGATGATTGCAAGATCAGCGGTCGAAGCGCCTGTCACCATGTTGCGCGTGTATTGGATATGCCCCGGGGTATCCGCGATGATGAATTTACGTTTGGGCGTGGCGAAATATCGATAAGCCACATCAATGGTAATGCCTTGCTCACGCTCAGCTCGCAAACCATCGGTCAACAGTGCAAGATTGACGTGACCATCACCACGACGTTTCGAAGACTCTTCAACGGCAAGCAATTGGTCTTCAAAGATGGATTTTGAATCATAAAGCAGGCGTCCGATGAGTGTGCTTTTTCCATCATCCACCGAACCAGCGGTGGTGAAGCGGAGAAGTGAAGATTCGGTGGGATTAACAAGAACGTCCATTGAGTCAGAAGGGTATAGATTGGTATCGGGTGGCTCTTGTTGGGACTCAAAAGTAGCCTTCTTTCTTGCGATCTTCCATCGCAGTTTCTGAGCGCTTGTCGTCAGCACGAGTGCCACGCTCAGTCTGGCGCGCTGCAGCAACTTCAGCGACAATGTCATCAATCGTGCTGGCCGTGCTTTCGACGGCCCCAGTGCATGTCGCATCACCCACGGTGCGGAAACGAATGACCATTTCTTTGATTTTCGATTTCTCTTCTTCGAGAAGCGGAATGAATCCCGTTTCGGTATCAAGCAACTGGCCATGCCGCTCAATGATTTTGCGCTTGTGACTAAAATAGAGGCTCGGCAACGGGATGTTTTCCTGGCGAATGTATTGCCAAATGTCCATCTCGGTCCAGTTACTCAGCGGAAACACTCGAAAATGCTCACCGAAATGTTTCCTGCCATTGAAGATATTCCAAAGTTCAGGACGTTGGTTTTTGGGGTCCCATTGTCCAAATTCATCGCGGTGACTGAAGAAACGTTCTTTGGCCCGAGCTTTCTCTTCGTCACGGCGTCCACCGCCTAGGCAAGCATCAAATTGATGCTCTTCAATCGTGTCAAGAAGAGTCACCGTCTGCAATTTATTGCGACTAGCATTGATCCCTTTTTCTTCCTGGGATCGCCCTTCATCAATGCTCTTCTGCACACTTCCCACCACTAAAGTTGCGCCAATTTCTTTCACAAACCAATCACGATACGTCATGGCCTCAGGGAAATTGTGCCCAGTATCCACATGTAGAAGTGAGAAGGGTAGTTTTGAAGGATAAAATGCCTTTCTCGCCAACCATGCCATCACGATCGAATCTTTACCTCCTGAGAACAAGAGAGCTGGTTTTTGAAATTGGGCTGCAGTTTCGCGAAGGATAAAGATCGCTTCGCTTTCAAGGAACTGAAGGTGCGTAATGGAAGACATTCGGGAGCAATTGAATTGGGTGAAATTACTGTTTGTCAGTGACAAGCTTTGCGTGCAGGCCGCATTCATGTTTTTCGTCACCCTTAGCAGGGTCATAATAGGTGCGCTCGTTCGGTAGATCGTTCTCTGCTAGATAGGAATCCATTTCTGATGGCGTCCATTCTAGGATTGGATTGACCTTAAGACATTGAAACTTCTCGTCCCACATCACAGGCTGCAAGCTCGCTGCGCGTTGTGGATTCTGCTCTTTACGCAGTGCTGTTATCCAGACTTTTGGTGCAAGCTCCCTCATACCACGTTCGAAGGGCTCTAACTTCATAATACGGCTGAACGATTCCACACGTTCGACTTCATCTGGCATTGGGACTTGGCCACCATTTAAAGCCAACCAATGAGCGGCAGTCATTCTCGGCAGATAGGCTATTAAATTTAGATTCAATCGTGAGCGTGTTTTTTCAGCAAACAGATATGTTTCAGGAAGGTTAGTTCCGTGATCAATCCACAAAGCTGGGATTTCTGGCTTAATTCGAGTAGCCAAATGTAGAATAACCGCCTCATATGGTCTAAAATTAGTAGTCACCAATGAGTCATTCGGAGCCTGTTTGATTGCCCAACTGATTATTTCGAGAGGCGTTGCTGCACTGAGCTGCTTATTGATTGATATCAAATCGATAGTTAGCATAATATAAACCCTATAAAGTATATCGGTTGGGTCGTCAATGGAGTTGGGACAATAAAAACCCCCTCTTCCATTGCTGGAAGAGGGGGATATAAACTGGCAGCGACCTACTTTCGCA
>JAIXVB010000164.1 GCA_027483245.1 Verrucomicrobiaceae bacterium
GGGACGATCGGGGAGGCGCAATACGTGCTGGTTGAGCTGTCGCGGAAGCCTTATCGCCAGGGGGCGAGCGGGTGGCGTTACGATCAGGATCGGGTGGGAAGTTGGGTGCTGGAAGAGCCGATCCACTTCTTCGACCTGGCGCGCTGGTATCTGGAAAGCAGCGGTGATCCGGTGGAACTGCACGCGTATTCAAACTCACGCGATTCGCTGCGTCCGACGTTGTTTGATAACTTCAGCGCCATGTTCAGATACGCGAATGGCAGCTACGCTGTGGTGTCGCAAACGCTCGCAGCTTTTGAGCATCATCAAACAGTCAAAGTCAGTGGCACGAAGGGCGCGCTGTGGGCGGCATGGAGTGGGGCGCTGGATCGCACGCTCGAGCCGGAGTTCTTTCTGAAAGTCTTCGATGGCGAGCAGCTTGAAACGGTGAAGCTCGAGAAGCAAAGTGGGGAAGTCTTTGAGCTGCGTGAAGAGATCGCTCAATGCATCGAGATGGTGCGCACGGGCAAGACACCGGCGGCCACGGGGATGGATGGACTTTGGAGTGCGGGCCTGTGTCTTGTGGCTGAGGAATCCATTCGTCAGGGGAAACCGCTGCCGGTGGGTGAGATGTTAAAGTTCTGAGAATTCGCGGCTGAGGTTCGTTATGCGCCTGCTTTGCCTCTGCCACGGATGAAACTCACAGGGCTCTTGGGGGTGTCGCCGTGGTCGGTCAAGCCTCACGGTCCTGATCGTGAATCGAAAGCGAGCTCTTCCTGAAACTTTGTCCTTCTTTCTTCAACAATGCGTCTGAAGCACGTCCCTATCTGGGTTGCAGCTCTGCACTGATTTCTTCACTCCTTCATGCGGTCACACCTGCGCCTCGCGCGATGATGAAGAGCGGCATAAAAAGCTGCTGGATTCTTTGAACTCTGGGGAGATGCCACCCGAAGATGAGCAGCAGCCGGACAGTGCGCTTAAGGCGGACTTTCTCGAGGATCTGGCGAATGTGATGGTCACGGCGCGGCGCAGTCTGGCGGATCAACGAGGGGTGATCAAAGAACTCATCACCTAGTCGTTTTACCTTGAGCGCGCCTCTTGGGGATGAAATGAGAGGTTCGTTCCGAATGACTTTCTAGCGGTGGCATCCGCTCAGCTTCATGCCGTTTGCGCTGAAGAAGGTCAGCTGAGGAATTGTCACGTCTCTGTGCTTGCATGATTAAAACGAGCGTTTATAAACAAGCGTTTTAAATTCATGCCAAAATCAAAATCACTGCCTGCGTTGCGCGAGCGAGATCCAGATGCTCGCCGTGAGCGCATTCTTGCTGCGGCAGGAGAAGTGTTTGCGAAAGCGGGTTTTGAACGCGGCAGTGTGCGGGAGATCAGTCTGAAAGCACAGGTCAACGTGGCCTCGATCAACTATTACTTTGGGAGTAAAGCGGGGCTTTATCGCGAAGTGCTGTTGGTGTCCCATCAACTTTTGCTGGAACAGGAACCTCCGCCACAGTTAACCGAAGAGCCAGAACAGTCATTGCGAGCATGGATTCATTTTTGCCTGCGATTTGTGCTGATGAAGCGTTCTGCTCATCCGGTGTTAGGTCGCCTGATGGCTCATGAGATGCATCATCCCACTGCCGCGTTGGGTGAACTCGTGAAAATGGTCATCAAGCCGAATTTTGCCAACTTGGTCAAAATCGTGGAGGCGCTGACCAAGGGTTCATTGGACAAGGCTCAACAGGAGATGGCAGCCCATCAGATCATCGCCATGTGCGTTCATTTTGATCATAGCCGTGAAGTCATCGGACGCCTGGGTTTTGCAGTGCCTGAAGCGGAAGCTGGCATCGCCCGACTCGCAAACAGTGTTGCCGAAATGGCACTGCGCGGACTCACTTCAAAGAAACCTCAGACGAAGAAAAAATCACTCGCATGAAAACAACCTCACTTTGCACCGCCCTGCTTGCTGCCTTGATCTTGGTTTCATGCAAGGAGGCTCCCGCACCTGTTCAACCCGTGGAAAAATCCTCCGCATTGGCCAAGCCCATTCAAGGAGCGACGGCTCAAGCGGTGGAGCGCGACTTTCCTCGTTTCCTCCGTGTGACAGGTCAGATTGCGGCTCAAAGCGATGCGGTGGTGGCGGCAGATTCGATGGGCAAAGTGGTCTCAACCTCGATTGAACGTGGCTCGGTGGTGAAGGCTGGAGATGTGCTTGCTCAGCTGGATGAGCGGCAACCCAAACTCGCGTTGGCAGAAGCTACAGCAGCCGTGGAACTGGCTAAGGCGCGATTGGCGCTGGCGAAGAATGAGCAGGAACGTAACAAGCCGCTCGCAGAGAAAAAAGCCGTCGCAGATGCTGATTACCAAAAACTACTCACCGAAGTCGCTGCACGCGAAGCCGAATTGGCCGCGTCTGAGGCGCGGCAAGCGTTGGCACAGAAGACACTCGATGACTGTGTGATCCGTGCGTTGTTCGGCGGTGTGGTGGCTGAGCGCATGGTGGACTCTGGCGAATATGTCAGGGCGGACTCTCCGATTGCTCGAGTGGTGGATTTGGCCACACTGCGATTGGTGCTGAATGTTCCTGAAACTGAAGTCGCTGCCTTGGTCATAGGCCAGACGGTTGAGTTCACCACGTCGGCCTTTCCGGATCGAACTTTCATCGGCCAATTGAAGTTTTTAGGCGCAACGATGCGGGAAGCCTCGCGGGATCTGGTGATTGAAGCTGCGGTGGAAAATGTGGATGGAAAACTGCGTCCTGGCTTTTTCTGCGATGCACGCATCCGATTGGCCATGGACAAAGCGATTGCGGTGCCGGCGGAAGCGTTGCGAATCGAAGGGGCTCGGCGCAAAGCTTTTGTCATCGCTGAGGACAACACGATCTCCGAACGTCTCGTGGAAGTGGGCGAAACTCGCGAAGGCTTCACCGAAATCAGGCGAGGAGTCAAAGTCGGTGAGTCGGTGCTGATCAAGCCCAGTTCCGAGGCTGCGGATGGTCTTCGTTTTCAACCCGCTGCTTAACTTTCACTTCTTCAGCACATGCAATGGCTCGCTGCTATCTCTGTCCGACGCCCGGTCTTCGCCAGTGTCATCATCCTCGTCTTTGTCGTGGTGGGTGTGCTGGGTTACACGAAGTTGCCAGTGGACCGTTTTCCGAAGATTGATTTCCCAACGGTCAGCATCGTCACGCGGCAAGATGGAGCGACACCCAAGGAGATCGAGACAGAGATCACAGATAAGATTGAGGAAGCGGTCAACACCGTCGCGGGCATCGATGAACTGCGCTCGATTTCCAGTGAAGGCATCTCGCAAGTGCTGGTAACTTTTGTCCTGGAAAAGAACATTGATGTTGCCTCGCAAGAGGTGCGTGACCGCATTGCACGAATCATCCCCGATCTCCCAGAAGAGGTGGATGCACC
>JAIXVB010000576.1 GCA_027483245.1 Verrucomicrobiaceae bacterium
ATCGTGACGCCGAATCTCGATTCGCTGGCCAAAGCGGGCGTGATTTGTCGGCAGGGTTATGTGACGGGGCATGTGTGCTCGCCGACGCGGGCGGGGCTGATGCTGGGGCGCTATCAGCAGCGATTGGGGCTCTACACCGGCGGCGAGGCGGGCAGCGGCGTGCCGATGAGTGAGAAGCTCTTCCCGCAGTATTTGAAGCCTGCGGGCTATGCGACCGGGCAGTTTGGGAAATGGCACTTGGGGCCTGATCTGGCGTGGAGTCCGGCCTTGCGCGGTTTTGATGAGGTGTTTGGCTTTCTCGGTCGCGGAGCGCATGACTACTTCAAGCTCGATGATCCGAATGATCCGATCTATCGCGGCACGGAGGTGGTGAAGGAGACGGGTTACCTCACGGATCGACTCGGCGAGGAGACGGCAGCGTTCATCACGAAGCACAAGGCGGGGCCGTTTTTCGCCTATCTGGCCTTCAATGCCGTGCATGCGCCGTTGCAGGCACCAGAGGACGAAATCGCGAAGTTCAACACGGGCAATAAAGACCGCGATGCCCGACTCGCGATGGGCAAGCGCATGGATGATGCGATCGGTCGTGTGATGACCGAGCTCAAAGACGGAGGCATGTGGGAAAACACGCTGCTCTTCTTCATCAGCGACAACGGCGGCCCACTGGCCCAAAGCGCGGACAACATGCCGCTGCGCGGTGGCAAGCACACCGATTACGAAGGCGGCATCCGCGTGCCGTTTCTGATCTGCTGGCCTGCGGCGCTGAAACCGGGCGAGTGGCAGTCGCCGGTGTCATCGCTGGATATTTTGCCCACGGCTCTCGCGGCTGCGGGAATTGAGGTGCCGAAGGAGGCACGTCTCGATGGTCAGAACCTGCTGCCGCTGCTCAAAGGCGAAACGGCACCGGCATCGCGCGACTTGTTTTGGTGCTCTGGGAGCGACGAAGGCTGGTGGGCGGTGCGTTCGGGCGATTGGAAGCTCGTGGGAGAAAAGGACAAGCTGGGTCTCTTTGATCTGAATAAGGATGTGTCGGAGGCCAACGATCTCGCCAAGGAGATGCCTGAGAAGGTGGCCGAGCTGACGAAGCGACACGATGCATGGCTCGCGGAGATGGCGAAGCCTGTCAAAGCCGGTGAGAAGCGCTACAACATGGCCGCGCCTGCCGAGAAGAAGCCGAAGAAGATGACCAAGGAAGAAAAGAAGAAGGCTCGAGACATGGAAAGAGCCAAGAAACGTCAGCCCGCCACGCCCGAAACTCCTGAAGCACCCAAACCATGAAAACACTCCTCGTTCTCCTCGCCCTCGGCACGTCGCTCTGCGCGGCTCCGAAGCCGAACATCGTCCTTTTTTACCTCGATGACATGGGCTGGGCGCAGCCGGGCGCTTACGGTGGCAAATTGGCTCCGACGCCGAACATGGACCGCATCGCGGCAGATGGCGTGCGCTTCACGAATGGCTACTCGAGCGGCTGCGTGTGCTCGCCGGGTCGTGTGGGGCTGATGACGGGGCGTTATCAGGCTCGCACAGGTCATGATGCGAATCCGACGTGGGAAGGTCGCGAGCTGCTTTTGAGCGAAAAGACAATGGCGCAGCATTTGAAGCCTGCGGGCTACACGACGGGCATCGTGGGCAAATGGCATCTCGGCGACACGGCACCGGAGTTCATGCCGTTGGCACGTGGCTTTGATTTTGCAATGGGAACGGTCGGCAACCTCGGCGAGGGCAAGGGGCCGTCGTTTTATCGCGGCAGCGAGCTGCTCGAAGAGCTCGAAGGCGCTCCGGTTACGTCGCCGGTGTATGCGAAGGAGGCCTGCGGCTTCATCGACGCGAACAAGGAGAAGCCGTTCTTCCTGTATCTGTCGTTCAACGCCGTGCATTCGCCCATCGTGGCCTCGCCGCACTGGCTGGAGAAGTTCAAGCACCTCGACAAACGCCAGCAAGGCTACGCCGCTTTGATTGGCGAGGCCGATGAAGCCATCGGCACGGTGATGACCAAGCTGCGCGACCTCAAGCTGGAGGAAAACACGCTCCTCTTTGTCATCAGCGACAACGGCGGCGCCTCGAAGGAAGCGGAGCAAATGGGCCTGCGTGGCTCGAAGTGGTTCGTGTGGGAGGGCGGCATCCGAGTGACCTGGATGGCGCAGTGGAAAGGCACGATCCCCGGCAACCGCGTGGTGAATGATCCGGTGATTCAGCTCGATGTGCTGCCCACGGCGCTGGCTGCCGCCAAAGTGGTTGCGGCTTCAACCGCCAAGGATTCGGCTAAAGCCGAAACCACTTTGGATGGCGTGAACTTGCTCCCTCTGCTCGAAGGCAAGGCGGACAAACTCGCGCCGCGAGAGCTCTACTTCCGCTTCGGTGTGCAGCACGCTGTTAGGCAAGGCGATTGGAAACTGGTGAAGGCTTCCAAGGACATGGAACCGATGCTGGTGAACCTCACGACGGATCCAGGCGAGCAACGCGACCTCAGCACTGAGAATCCGGCGAAGAAAGCGGAACTCACGGCCCTTTTTGACACGTGGAATGCCTCGATGCAGCCGCCACGTTGGGAAGACCTTCGCTGGAATGGCAATCCCGATCGCAAGGGAGCCAAAAAGAAGAAAAAGGGCAAGAAAGCCGAGTGAAGGCGAAGCTGGGGTTGACGACGAGCGATGTAATACATAGTTTTACATCGCTATGATCAAGACCATTTCCAAAATCGGCAATTCCCAAGGCATCATCTTTGACTCCGCCCTGCTTCAGCTTGCCCGACTCAAAGTGGGAGATGAAGTGAACGTTGAGGTCCACTCAGGCGGGACCATCACCATTGCGCCCATAGCGACCCTCCCACCTGCCGATGAAGTAACGGCACTCATTAAGAGCACGATGAAGGACTATGCCCGCACCATGAAACGTCTTGCATGAAGACTAACCCAGACCAGTGCATTCATCTCACCGTGGAAATCGTGATCGAGATCCATGCTGAGGCCCTTGCTTCCTTCGGCGGTTCACCTGGACTGCGAGACCGCGCTTTGCTGGAATCCGCCATTGCTGCCCCACAGGCCACTTTTGGTGGAAAGTCGCCGTTTGGAGAAGTGTTGGAAATCGCAGCCGCTTATCTTTACTACCTTTGTAGCAATCACCCCTTTGTGGATGGCAACAAACGAGCTGCGTTAGGTTCATGCATCGTTTTTCTGAGGCTCAACGGCTTCCAGACGGCACCGGACTGTGACGACTGGGAAAACCTCACCCTCGCGGTCGCCGCGGGCACGTTGGGGCGTGATGAAGTCACGGAGAAGCTGCGCAAACTGGTGAGCTAAAACAAACGGCTCATGCTACTCGCATCTGAACTGAGTGAACAAGGTTTCGCCATCGTGCCCGGCGTTCTCGATCAGGCCGCGTGCGAAGCCTTGCGTGTTCTTTTGGGCGATGCGGACGGCGCTGGCACACGTGGCCTTTTGCGGATGCCAGAGGTCATGCAGCTCGCGCAATCGCTGCTGGCCGATCTGGTGCGCCCGCATCTCCCCGTGAAGCCCATTCCTGTGCGTGGAATCTATTTCGACAAACGCCCCGGGACGAATTGGCTGGTCGCCTGGCATCAGGATCTCACGCTCTCTGTCAAAGAACGCGTCGAGGTGCGTGGATTCGGCCCTTGGAGTGTGAAGGAGGGTGTGCCGCATGTGCAGCCACCCGTGGATTGCCTGGAGCAGATGCTCACGGTGCGATTGCATCTCGACGACGCCGATTCGGCCAATGGCGCTCTCCGCGTGCTGCCTGGCACGCACCAACTCGGGCGATTGAACACCGAGGACATTCAAAAGTGCCGTGAAACTCACGAAGAAGTCTTTTGCGAAGCCCAAGTCGGTGATGCACTGCTCATGCGCCCCCTTTTGCTGCATGCATCGTCGCGCTCAATGAGCGAACGCCGACGACGTGTGTTGCACATCGAGTTTGCAGGCTTTGATCTGCCCGCACCGCTCGAATGGCACGAAGGGCTCGGCCCCTAGGAGTCCGCAGTTTCACCGCAGTATGATCAGGATTTCTCAGTTGGGTGAATCCTGCGCTGCGGGGTTGAAACGAGACAGTCCAGAACCACACAGCGGACTTTGCAGACCCCTTTACGCAAGAGAGGCTGTCGGCTAATCTCGCGACATGAATCGCCTCCTCTTTCCAGTTCTCCTCGCCCTTGCCAGTTGTTCGGCCCCGCAGCCGGGCAGCACAGCGGGTAGCTTGCCTCCGAGTTCGGGTGGCATGACCCAGATTGTCAATGTGTCGGCCTATGATCCCAAGGAGCGGCAACGCGAGGGGCGCGGCTACTCCGAGCATGATGTGTCGGCCTTGCGTGCCAATGGTGCCAGCGCGCTCATCGCGCGGGTCGGCAAGGGCGGCAATCTCGACACCAAATGTGCGAACTTTCTCGCCTCGGCGGATCGGGCAGGGATGCTGCCGGGAGTGTATTACCGAGTGCAGCGCCACGTGGACGCTGTGGCTCAGGCGGATCAGATGGTGAATCGAGCGTTGGCCTTGGCCCGTGGGCGCTCCTGGAATGCACCAGCGCTGCTGCTGTGCGGTGATTTCGATGGGGACCTGCCACTCTCAGCGATCCTTCGCTTCATGGACCGTGTGGAAAGCCGCACCGGGGTCGTTCCGGTCGCCTACCTGGAAAACAGCACGCAGCTGAAGCAGACGCTGAGCGGGGCTGATGCCGCCTCGAAGGCGAAACTGCGCCGCATGCCTTACTGGCTGGCGCTTTATGCCCACGACAGCGGTGCTGGGCCGGTCTATCCGGCTCCAGGAAACCCACGCGGACTGGTCAATCAATACCGCGTCTGGTCTGACTGGACGATCTGGCAATACGGTGGCGTGGACTGGCAGAATGGGCGCTCCAGACCCAAGGTTTACAATCACGGTTCATCGCGTTTCCCGCTCTACTTTGGCAATCTGGACCGCCCGGTGGAGCGCAATGTCTTCCGGGGATCGCAGGCGGATCTACAGGCCTTCTGGCAGCGTCACGGACTGCGACTGCGCTGAAAGGCTGCTCAGCTAAAAACTCAGGGCACCTTCACCCCAGACATTTTCACCTTGGCCACATAGATGCTGCTTTTGCCTTCATGACTGGAGTAGTAGCTGACCCAGAGGTGCCCATCGTGCCAACAAAGGCCAGGGTAACTGCAATCCCCGCCGCTGGGCAGCTCAAGCAAAGGCTCCAAGCTGGTCGGAGTCATCTTAAAGAGCACCATGTGAGGGCCGGGTGTTTTGCCAAACCCCCGTGATCCGGCGACGAGGCTGCCATCGGGCAACTCGATAAAATTGGGGCCTCCGACCGGCACGCTGAGCTGAGTCCACTTCCATTCGCGATAAGGAGCCTGAGCGATGCCGATCGCGCCTTTGCGATCTCCACCCTCACGACGGACCAGGGCAAGAGCACTGCCATCTTTGAGGAAGCGCAGCGTGGTTTCATTGGGCTGGCCAGGGACCTGCATGATGGAGGAAAGCTGCCACACACTGCCATCCGCGCTGGTGTAAGATTTCAAGGACCACTCCGCCTCTGATTTCGGGCCGCCCGTGGTGGGATGCGTGTTGTAGGACACGCCGTAGAATTTTTTGTCCGCAGGATTCACCGTGGTGCGCCAGAGCCAGTCACCTTCCGACAACAGCTTTTGAGTCGGTGTCCAGACCTTGCCATCGATGGACGTGGCATAGCGCGGGCGTTTGCCTTTGAGCTCGGTGCCTTCGTAAATCGACCCGCCGCAGAGCAGGTAAAGGCGTTTGCCATCCGGCGTGATCTCAAATTTGGGATCGCGTAGATCCGTGCCCTTTTCGGCCACAGTCGCATAGTCCACCCAGGTGTCTCCGCTGGAGGAAATGAAGATGCGAATCACACCGTCTCCGCCGACATGCGCGGTGGACTCACGAAAACAGCAAAAGAACAGGTTCTGGAAGCGAATGAGATCGGTGAAGGCATTGTGCTGACCTTTGTCCCAGATTTTTTGCACCGAGACGATCTCCGCAGCCGGAGTCTGAGCCGTGAGGCTGAAGGTGAGCGATAGGAAAAACAGAGCAGTGAGAGCAAACTTCATAGGCGTGCTTTACGTGTAGCGAGTGCCCGGTCCTTCATGCAACGCAAAAAGGCGTCATCGCCGAAACGATGACGCCTTTCTGAAAGAGGTGACTTGGGGAGGATTACTGGACGTTGATCCAGTCGATCGCCGCACGGCAGATTTCCCAGAAGCTGCCGCTCTCCAGGCTGGCACCGCCGACAAGGGCACCATCCACGTCTTTTTGGCTGATGAGTTCCGCCATGTTGTTTGGCTTCACGCTGCCGCCGTATTGGATGCGGATTTTTTGAGCCGTGTCTTCCCCAAACATCTCGGTGAGGACGCTGCGAGTGAAAGCGTGGGCTTCCTGAGCCTGCTGTGGGCTGGCGGTGCGACCGGTGCCGATGGCCCAGACGGGCTCATAAGCGATGACGCAGTCGAGAACACGACGAGCACCGACTTCGACGAGAGACTCACGCAGTTGGCTTTCGAGCACTTTCTCGATCAGACCACCATCGCGCTCTTCCAGCGTTTCACCGATGCAAAGGATGGGATGCAGACGGGCTTCGAGTGCGGCCAGAACCTTGGCATTCACAATCGCGTTGGTTTCGCCGTAAAGGCTGCGGCGTTCACTATGGCCGAGGATGACGTGGCGGCAGCCGGTCTCCTTGACCATGCGGGCATTGATCTCACCTGTGAAGGCACCACCGGCGTGTTGGCTCATGTTTTGAGCGGCCAATTCCACGACTTCTTCGCGGGCATTCATCAGCACTTCTTGTGCTTTGGCCAGGCTGACAAAGGGCGGGGCCACCACGATTTGGATGGGACATTTGTCAGGCACCAGACGCGAGAAGGCACGGAGGAAATCATCCGTCTCCTGGGGTGTCATGTGCATCTTCCAGTTGGCGGCGATGATGGGTTTGCGGACGTGGATCATGGGGGTGGTTTGCGGTTGTTTGCGATAGTTGACGGTTGTTTGCAGTGGTTCTCAGAGGAGCTGGTTTGAAAAACAATCGCAAACTACAGCCAACAACTGCCAACCATCGCAAACTACTGAGGTTACTTCTCCTGCAAGCAGGCGACGCCGGGAAGCACTTTGCCTTCGAGAAGCTCCAGGCTGGCACCGCCGCCGGTGGAGATAAATGTCATTTTGTCGGCGAGCTTGGCTTTCTTCACGGCCTTCACGCTGTCGCCACCACCGATGATGGTCTTCGCTGCGGTGTTTTCTGCAATGGCTGCGGCGACGTCAAAGCTGCCTTTGGCGGATTCTTTGATCTCGAACACGCCCATCGGGCCATTCCAGATCACCGTTTTGGCCTTGGCGATTTCTTCGGAGAACAGCTTCACCGACTCAGGACCGATGTCCACGCCTTCCCAACCGTCAGGAATATTCTCGTTCACGCCCGTGTATTTTGTGTTGCCGAGTTTCTTGGCATCGAAATCAAAGGCATCGGTGATCAGCGCATCCACGGGGATGAGGAGCTTCACGCCATTCTTTTTGGCCTTTTCCAGAGCGGCCTGGGCGATTGGCTCCCACTCAGGTTTGTAGAGGCTTTTTCCGATGCTGATGCCCTGGACGATTTTGCGGAAGGTGTAAGCCATGCCGCCACCGATGATGATGGTGTCCGCCTTGTCGAGCAGGCGATTGATGACCTCAATCTTGTCGCTGACTTTCGCGCCCCCGAGGATCACCACAAACGGACGCTCTGGGTTTTCCAATTCGTCGTGCAGATAAGTCAGCTCTTTTTCCATGAGCAGACCCGAGACAGCGGGCAGGTAATCCGCGACCCCTGCGGTGGAACTGTGCGCGCGATGGGCGGAGCCGAAAGCGTCATTGACGAAGATTTCCGCCAGATCGGCGAGGCCCTTGGCCAGTTCAGCGTCGTTTTTCTCTTCACCGGCGTGGAAACGAGTGTTTTCCAGCAACAGCACACCGCCCGCAGGCAGGGCGAGGGCTTTGGCCTTGGCGATTTCGCCAGTGGTTTCCTCAGAGAACTCGACCGGGCAGCCCAGCAACTCGCTCAAGGCTGGAGCAACAGGTGCCAGAGATTGCTTCGGATCACGCTGACCTTTGGGACGGCCCAAGTGGCTGCACAGGATGACCTTGGCGCCTTTTTCGATCAGATACTTCAGGGTCGGCAGGGTTTCCTGGATGCGGGTGGCATCAGTGATCACCATCGCGCCGTCTTTTTCATCAAGCGGGACGTTGAAGTCCACACGGACGAGGACGCGTTTGTTGCTGAGATCGATGTCGCGGAGGGTCTTTTTGGGCATGGCTTTGAGAATCTATGGATAGGCCGAAACGGCGAGGGGCTGGATCCGTAGCACAGAGCGTGCAGGACGCGCACAAAATTTTCTACGACCTCTTTTTGCCTGTTCAAATGCAGAGCATTACCTGGGAATCCACGGGAATGCCTCTTGCCAAGAGGCCTCATCGGGTTCACTGGCTAGGTCCCTGGATCCAACAGGGTTCCGGTTTGAATCCCGGAGATTCCCCATGTCAGAACACAAATCTTCTAGCAGTTGGGCCCTCGCTCTCGCAGCGTTGGGCGTAGTTTATGGGGACATCGGCACGAGTCCGCTCTACGCCTTGAAGGAAAGCCTCGTTCATTCCGGCTTTGATCCCTCGGGCGATGTCGCTGCTCAGGTCTTTGGTCCGATCTCACTCATGTTCTGGTCACTGACCCTCATGGCGGCGGTCAAATACCTGCTTTTGCTCAGTCATGCGACCAACCAGGGTGAAGGCGGCATGTTTGCCCTGCTGTCCTTACTCCGATCGAAAAAGAACGCCTTTTCTCCGAAAACCATCAGTGTTTTTGTTCTCTTCACCCTCTTTGGCGGAGCTCTCCTCTATGGAGATGGCATGATCACGCCCGCCATCTCGGTGCTTTCTGCGGTGGAGGGGCTGGGCGAGCTAAATCACAGCCTGACGCAGTATGTGCTGCCCATCGCCAGCGTCATCATCCTGGGACTTTTTATGGTTCAACGGCAGGGCACGGCGAAGATCGGTGTCAGCTTTGGCCCGGTCATGATTCTGTGGTTCTTCACACTGGCGGGATTGGGATTGTATCGATTGGTCGATCGGCCAGAGATCATCGCGGCTCTGTCTCCGCATCACGGCCTTTATTATCTCACCCACCATGGCCTGCATGGCATCGTCATCATGGGCATGGTTCTGCTCGCCGTGACAGGTTGCGAGGCGATGTATGCGGACATCGGTCACTTTGGTCGTGGGGCGATGCAAAAGGCGTGGTTCTACCTCGCTTACCCAGCCCTAACGCTGAACTACCTGGGCCAGGGAGCTCTCATCCTCAACAATCCAGAATCCGTGGTCAAAGGCAGCCCTTTTTACCGCATGGCACCGGAATGGATGCTCATTCCGCTCATTCTGTTGGCCACAATGGCGACCATCATCGCCTCACAGGCCATGATTACCGGGGTGTATTCCCTCACGCAGCAGGCCGTGCAGTTGGGGTATCTCCCGCGTCTAAAAATCGTCCATACCAATCCAGACATCCGCGGCCAAATCTACATGCCGCAGGTGAATTTTCTCCTGATGGCCTGCTGTCTCGCCCTCGTCTGGACCTTTGGCAGCAGCAGTCGGCTGGCCTCGGCCTATGGCTTTTCGGTCGCCATGGGAATGCTGCTGACCACCGCGCTGTTCTTTTTTGTCGCTTGGCGCGTCTGGGGTTGGCCGTTCTGGAAGGCCCTTTTGCCCGCTTTCGTTTTTGCGGTCATTGAAAGCACCTATGTAGTGGGCAGCCTCAGCAAATTCTTTGATGGAGCCTGGTTCCCTCTCGTCGTCGCCATCTTCCTCTGGATCGTCATGAAGACCTGGACCGATGGCCGCGCGATCCTCTTTCAGGCCATGCAGCGCGGGCGCTTGCCGGTGCAGCACCTAATCGATGAAATCCAGAAGGACCGCATCATCCGCGTGCCAGGCGCTGCGGTCTTCATGTCTGCCAGTGCGGATGGCCTGCCTCTAGCTCTTCTGCATCATTTGAAGCACAACAAAGCCCTGCACAAACAGGTCATCCTGCTCACCGTTCGCTTCGAAGACACCCCTTACATCCGCGATGAAACTCGCCATGAAGTGGAGCAGTTCTGCGTGGAATTCTATCGTGTGGTGCTGCGTTACGGTTTCGCCGAGTCGCCCGAGGTCTTTGATGATCTCGTGCAGGCTCTGGATGAGAAAACGAAGATCAAAAAGGGCAGCATCACCTTTTACCAAAGCCGCGAGATTCTCCTCACCAACGGCCCCGGCAAGATGGCGGCTTGGCGGAAACGCCTCTTTGTCACCCTCAGCCGTCTCTCACGTCCCGCCACGGGTTACTTTGACCTGCCACCGCGTCAGGTCTGTGAACTGGGCATCCAGCTCGAGGTCTAAAAATCCGCTGTCTGGAGAAATCGAAGCGCTGCCTGAAGTGCCCGCGCTTCGATGCTCGACTCAGCGAAACCAGCCCCGAAGACGATCAAACAGGCCCGGCCCACGCGGACGAGGTCGATCATAACCGGGCTGCGGTTGGGCGATGACACCGGCGTGTGCCCCGCAGTAGCCCTGAGGCACCATGTCCAGAGGCAGATCGTCTTCATACACCGTGCCACTGGCATGGCAGGCTGGCGAGGCCAGCTGACTGCTCAGGCGGCAGAGCCCCACCTTGGTTACCGGCGGCTCAATCCGGGGCCCGGCAGCGATGTAACCGAGTTCGACCGCCTTTTTCACCACATCTGCCCAGATGGGAATGGCCAATCTCCCGCCGTAACCCTCATCAATGATCGTCTGCGGTTTGTCCAAACCCACCCAAACCCCGCAAGTCACTCGATCTGTATAACCGGCGAACCATGCGTCCTTGTAATCGTTCGTTGTGCCGGTTTTACCACCGGCAGGATCCTTGAACTTGTGCTCGTTGCGCACGCTCGCCCCCGTGCCGCGATCCAGCGCCTGAGCCAGGATCCGCCGCATCAGATACGCCACCCCAGGAGTCACGATTTCTGACTCGATGACACTCGTGCCATACAGAATGTTGCCCGCCTTGTCCGTGATCTTGTCGATCAAAAAGGTCCGCCGCCGCAATCCGTCGTTGGGGAAAATGCTAAAGGCGCTCGTCAGCTCTCGTGGATTGCCGCCCAAGTTGCCAATGAACACCTGCGGCGTCCGCTCCGCACTGCCACCGATGCCCGCATCGCCGAGCAAATTCAGCACCCGATCCAATCCCGCGTAGTTGCCCACACGAATCGTCATGGTATTCCGGCTCTGCACCAGGCCCGTAGTCAGCGTCTGCTGTCCCGTGAACTTGCCATCGCTGTTCTGCGGATTCCAGCCCGCACCCGCGCCTTCGATCTCCCCCGGCTGAAGCGGCGCATCATCGATCAGCGACCCCGGCAGGAACCCGGATGACAACGCCGCCGCATAAACAAAAGGCTTCACCGTCGATCCAATCTGGCGCTGGCCCTGGACCGCACGGTTGTATTTGCTCTGCCGATAATCACGCCCGCCCACCAGCGCCAGCACCCCGCCCGTTTCATTGTCCAGAATCGTGAGCGCACCCTGGAGGTAGGGAGTTGATGCCAGCTCCTGTTGCCCGTCCCAAAGGCCATCGAACGATGCCTTGGGAGCGTGTTTGTAACCCGGCAGCTTCTCCACCGCTGCGAGTCGCTTCTCCACCGATTGCTCCGCCGCGATTTGCAGCTCTTGGTTCAGCGTCGTGTAAACAATCAGCCCCCCATCCTCGATCTCGTGATCTTCCAGAATGCGATCCAGATCACGCCGCACCGCATCCAGCGCATAACCACCCTGACTCTGAAACGCAGGCTGCGCATGCAGGGCGATGTCTGCATACCGCGCCGCCAATTCCTCCTCCTCGGTGATCACTTTCAGGCTCAACAGACGCTTCAGCACATCATCGCGCTCCTTGATCGCGCCCTCAAAGTTCCGAAACGGTGAAAACCGCACCGGACTGCGAATGATGCCCGCAATCATCGCCCCCTCGCTCAGATTCATCTGGCTCGCATGTTTGCCAAAGTAAACCTGACTGGCCCGCTGGATGCCATAGAGCCCTGTGCCGAAGAAAATGCGGTTCACATAATGCTCCAGAATTTGGTCCTTGCTCCACATCCGCTCAATCCGCCGCGCCAGCATCATCTCCAGGAGCTTGCGGTGAAACGACCGATCATTGAGATCCGGGTAACTGTTGCGCGCCAACTGCATCGTGAGCGTGCTCGCCCCCTGCACCACCCTGCCCTCTTTCAGATTCCGCACCGTCGCACGCGCCACGCCGATGTAGTCGATCCCGCCATGGCTGTAAAAACGCGAATCCTCGCGGGCCAGCAGCGCTTTGATGAAATGAGGCGAGACCTCAGAAATCGGCACCACAATGCGATTCTCTCCATGCATCCGCCCCAGCAGCACCCCCTGGGCATCCAGCACCATCGTCCGCTCAGGCATCTCCCCCAGCTTGGTCAGGTCATAGCGTTTGGCCAGCTGAGCATAAACCCCGAGCGTGATCGCCCCCGCCACCGTCACCAGCAGACTCAGCCCCATGCCCAGCATGAGCAACCGCCGCCACCATCGTGTCCAAAAAGTAACAGGCGAAGGTGGACGATGAGGAGCAGGCGGACGATTCATGAGGCGGGGTTGGACGCAGCCAGACGCATTCTATTGTGCCCTTCGTGTCAAAAACTGCCAGCATTGGTTTTGTCCAGGGCCTGCTCTCCAGTGAGGCCGCCCCGTTTCAGCTTCGCCGAATCCAGCGCGAGCCCAGCGCCACACTCCACTGGTATTTGCGCGCGTGTTCACGGATCAAAAACGGCAGATCCTTTTCCAAAACGAGCTCGAAGTGCTCCGAAAGCGTCTCCTTCAGCCAATCCCGAGTCGAACCCACCGGCCAGTTTTCCGGCGGCGTGAAGTCCGCCAGCCACGTGCAAGGCGTCGTCAACAATAGCTGCCCACCCGGCTTCACCAACTCCGGCAGTCGCTCGATCAAGCGCTGAGGCTCCGTCAGGCGACAGAGCAAATTCGCCGCATGAACGAGATCAAAACCGCCCAAATCCGCGCGCAAATGCATCGCATCTCCCTGCTCGAAACTCACCCCTTTGCGCGGGCAATCCGCTGGCACCGAGGCCACCAGAGCGGTCGTCGCCGACGCCTCATCCACCCGCTGATAGGGCAGATCGCCCAGGATCAACTGCGCCGCCGCATCGACAAAACTCTGGCTGAAATCGATCCCGATGACCGAAGTCACGTGCTTGGCCAGCTCAAACGACGACCGACCCACCGCACAACCCAGATCCAGCGCCGACTTCGGTTGCCGCGAAAAATCCGCCAGCTCCGTCACCGTCCGCACCGCAAACCCCAACGCCGACTGCGGCCCCTCTGCCCAAGGCAGCACCTCCTGCGGCGAACCGTAATGGAAAAGCAGGTATTCATCGAGCAGACGGCGGGTTTCGTAAATGTTCACGCAGGATCAAAGAGGTTGGGAGACAGGCATACCAATACGCCTCAGAAACCTCACAAAGCCAGAATTCAAAAACACATCGCTTCTCAACGGAAAAACCCAACGCAGGCCCTCACCATGGGGGCC
>JAIXVB010000249.1 GCA_027483245.1 Verrucomicrobiaceae bacterium
ATGAAGGCCAGCACGGCAAGCGTGGCGATGAAGACATCGAAGCCACCACTCGCGGGCCACAAGGCGTGCGTGGTGAATTTCACGCCGAGATTGAGGATGACGCCGACGACTGCGGCGGTGATGGCGGTGAGTGCAGCGCTGAGGCGGGGTTGCTCACCGAGTTTCTCGATGTGGGGCGCGCCGAGGAAGATGAAAAGGAAGCAAGGCAGGAAGGTCACCCAAGTCGTGATCAAGGCACCAAGCGTGGCACCCGCCAGCGGAGACAGCACGCCGGGATGCTGCCAGCCGCCGACGAAGCCGACAAACTGCAGCACCATGATCAGCGGGCCGGGCGTGGTCTCCGCGAGGGCAAGGCCGCTCATCATCTGTGGATGGGAGAGCCAACCATAACTTTCCACCGTCTGCTGCGCGACATATGGCAGCACCGCATACGCACCGCCGAAGGTGACCAGTGAGGCTTTGCTAAAAAACAGCCCCTGCTGTGCCTGGGTGCTGCTCCAGCCGAGCCAGGCCGCGAGGGCGAAGACGGGAATCCACCAAAGCGCGAGGCACAGCGCGGTGATGCGGAGCGCGCGCGACCATGAGGCCTGCGTGGCAGGGGGCAGCACGAGGGCGGTGGCCGTGTCTTTGGCCGCGCCGTGACCTTTGCCGGCGGGGAACTGCTTGGGATAAAGGCGGTTGCCCAGGAAGCCGAGCGCGGCGGCGGCGAGGATGATGAGGACAAAGGAAACCTGGAAGAAGTAGATGGCGATGAAGCTCAGGAAGGCCACGCCCCAGAGGGTCGGGCTTTTCAGCGACTTCTTGCCAATGCGCAGCACGGCCTCGGCCACGACCGCGATCACGGCACCGAGCAGGCCGTGGAAGATGGCGGCGAGCCACGGCAGATGTCCACCGGCCATGTAGAGCCAGCTCAGCCCGAACAAGATGAAGACCGAGGGAAGCACAAACAAGGCCCCTGCGGCGATGCCGCCTTTGGCCCCATGCAAACGCCAGCCTAGATAGGTCGCGAGCTGCTGCGCCTCAGGCCCAGGCAGCAGCATGCAGAAGTTCAGCGCGTGCAGAAAATGCGTGTCACTGATCCAGCGACGTTTGTCCACGAGCTCCTTGTGCATGATGGCGATCTGCCCCGCAGGGCCGCCAAAGCTGATGAAGCCGAGCTTGAGCCAATAACGAAAGGCTTCAGCAAAGGTAGGCATGGAGGGAGCTTCGTTGTTCATTGTGTTTTGGAGGGCTTGTGAGTTCTGGTGGAGAGCTGGCGATGCAGGGCGTCAAAGCATTCAAAGCCCCGCGTGAGGATGTCGTGATCACTCCAGTTCATCTGCGCCCACCCCCGGAAAATGGCGAGCAAACCAGCCCCTTCGTGCGTGCCAAAGCGACCATCCTTGAGATCGGCGTCGTGAATGATGGCGGCGATCTTTTTCAGTCCTGGGTCATCGAGCGAGAAACGCTTGAGCAGCGTTTCAAAGGTGCAGTCATCGCCCTGATGCCCCAGCTCGACGCCGACCATGTCATAGGGCAGCGCCTCGGGGTAGGCCGTGGGCGCCGTGGCGAACACAAACGTGGCCTGTGGATCAATGAACCGCTGGATGAGCCAAGCGGAGCCGACACGATCCACCTCGGGCCGTGGCCGAGTCAGCCAAGTGCGCTTCTGGTAGTTTTTAAGGGCGAGCGGTTTTGAGGGTGCGGTTGCAGGGCTCTCGCCGAGCTGTTTTAGCAGCCTTTCCACCTCGGTCGCTTTCGGACAGTCGAAGAAATCAATCTGCCGCACCCCCTGGAATTGGGCAGCCAACTTTTCGATCTCCTCGGGTGTTGCTTTGGCCTTTTTCCCTTTGGCAGGAAGCAGGGGGCGCGCAGCTTCAAGGATCTCACCGTAATCCACCGCACGCGCTTTTTGAAACATCTCTTTCAGGTCGTCATCGCTGACACCATCCACGTCATTGGCACGCACCAGGGTGGCATTCCCACCCTGCTCACGCACTCGCTGGCCCAGCCATTGGAAGCTCTCATAAAGGTCGGGGCGATCAGGCAGAACGGAGGCTGAAGTTTTGAGAGGTACTGCCCCGAGGCGCTTGAGCTGCCGCCACACCGACAGACGCAAGGCCCCGCTTTTGGCAGGCAGGCTGTGCAGCAATAGAAGCCAGGAAAGTTTTTCCATTGTAACAGGTGTTACACATTGGCATCAGCCGCCGCAAGATTGAAGTTTGCCTTTTTTCTGAGATCTGCGGGTGCTCGGAGCGGCTCCATTTTCACCTCGGCGTTCTTTAGTGCCTGCGACTTCACTCCATGTGAAATGCCACTGTGACTGAGCATGGGTGCCCTTGTCTGCCTTTCGTGGGGGCGACACTTGATGGCCTGCGGTGACGGAGGGGCCTTGGGGAAATGGATTCTTGGGGGGGGCAGTCGGGGGCTTCGATGGAAAGCTCCAGAGGTCTGGAGCACTCCAAGACGCTGCCGCGTTCATCGGTGACGACTTCCACAAAGACGCGGAGCGTTTTGGAGTGCGCTGGGCCTCCAGCGCTTTGACGAGCGATGCG
>JAIXVB010000305.1 GCA_027483245.1 Verrucomicrobiaceae bacterium
CCCCCTCCCTGAATCCTCCGCTTTCAAAATAAGTATCTCCCTGCTCTTGCTAAGGACTCACCGATAGGAAGTGCTGCGGCCCCTTTGTCTGTGCAGATCTTCCTGTGCCAAGTCGCCGATTTAGGGTGACAACAACGTCGCATGCATCTCGCGACGAGAGGGCTCATTGAGAGGTCCCCCTTGGCCTCCTCGTCGTCTCCCCCGGCCCCTCGGGTGAGCCGTTGAGGCTTGATCCTCACCCTCATGTTCTCCTCCTCTCTCCGCTGGTTTAGCCTCTCTCTTTTTGTTCACTTGGCCTGCCTGAATGTCCTTTCAGCCCACGGTCAATCCGTCTGGAATTCAGGCACCGGGAACTGGACTTCGGCTGGCAACTGGATGCCCTCAAGCATTCCAGTCAGTGGTGCCTCCACAGCGCTTCTTTTTGAAGGCAGCAGCGACTACACCACCACCAACGACATCGGCAACTTCAGCCTCAATCGACTGGTGTTCACCAACACGTCCGGCACGGTCACTCTGAACGGCGCTCCCACCACCAACGCCCTTCTTTTCGTCAACTCAGGAACAGCTCAGCCTTCGATCACACTCGCGGAAGCAGGCAGCGCCACGATTGCCGCCCCCATCACTTGGAATGCCAATACAACCGTTACGAATAGCAACTCGGGCGCATTGACTTTCAGCGGCACGCCCGTCTTCGCCAATGGCACCAAGCAAACCTTCACCAACTCCGGCAGCGGCAGCATCACGCTGGGTGACGGCCTCACTTATTCCAGCACCGGTCCGAACACGGGATTGGTCCTGAACCTGATCAACAACAACAACGCAGCAGGCAGTTTCAACATCGGGGACATGGGCGGTCTGGGCAATGTCACCTTAAACATTGGCGGCACAGGCACCGTGCGATTCAATGGCCCTTCTGCCGACGATCTCTTCTCCGGCTCAGTGCTTCTCAATGTCTTGAGCGGTGCTACCTTTGACTTCAATAGCAATGGCGAGACCATGGGTGCCATTTCTGGGGCAGGGACGTTTCTACACGCAGGCCTCACCCTTTCATCCACGGGGTATTACGTTTTTTCGGGTAGAATGAGAGGTGCCAGCGCTCAAGTAACGGTTGGGGGAGCAAGCCACACCCTCGTGCTCTCCGGATCCACGAGTGATTACACAGGAGCGACCATCATCACTGCAGGACGTGTGATCGTCGAAGCCAATGCCCCCAATGGCAGTGCAGGCGCGCTTGGCAATGCCACCTCGGATGTGTTGGTGGGAAACACCAGTGGCACCAGCAACTCGATCCTCATGATCGGCTCCTCAGGCGTCATTGTGGGTCGAAATGTCCGGCTTCAATCAGGCAACAGCGGCGTGGCCACGGTGGGCGGGCTCAACGCCTCCGGCACGGCGACCTACAGCGGCAATCTCATCCTCGGCACTAACAGTGCAGCTGCCAAGGCCTTGACGATCTCCTCGACCCGAGGCGGCACGGTCGAGTTCACTGGCAATCTCCTCCGTGCGACTTCCGCCACTGGTGCCACCGATACCCTAACTCTGCGCGGCAGCGGCACCGTCATCTTCAAAGGCAACAACACCTTCACCGGTGCCACGACCGTGAGTGGCGGCACACTCGTGCTGGACTCCACGACCAACAACGGCAGCAAGCTCAGCAGCACCGCAGCCCTAACGATGAATGGCGGTGCCCTCAGCCTCATCGGCAACAACGGCGCCGCCACGACTCAGACTGTCAATGGTCTGACCCTGGGCAATGCAGCAGCCCCTCTCGGTGGCGGTGCCCGTTTCCTCCTCACCACAGGCACCGATCAAAATGCCACCCTGAACCTGGGGGCCATTGCTCGGAACACCTGTGCGACCGCCGATTTCTCAATCGTCAACACTGGCACGGGCCTGGCCAACATCACCACCAGCACCGCCAACAATGCCGTCAACATCCTCGGTGCCTACGCCACTTTTGCCCGCAACAACTGGGCGGTGAATGATGGCTCAGGAAACATCACCGCACTCGCCGCAGGCAGTTACAGCAGCAGCTTTGCCACCGGCCAGCACACCAGCCTCGCGGCCAACACGGCCCTGCCCAGCGGTGGTGCCACCACAAACACCCTGCGCTTCACCAACACCGCCGCACTCACCTTCAATGCCACACCCGGCACACTGGTCCTGGAAAGCGGCGGCATCCTCGTCGCCTCCACCGCAGGAGCCACGAGCATCGGTAACACCACGACTCGCGGCGCAATCTCCTCTTCGACCAGCGAGCTGATCATCCACCAACAAAGCACCACGGGCTCTCTGACGATCAACTCCGTGATCAGTGGCACCAACCTCACCAAGACCGGAGACGGCACCCTCGTTCTCACCGGCACCAATACCTACACCGGCAACACGATCATCAACGGCGGCACGGTCTCGGTCACCAACGTCGCCCATCTCGGGGCCGTCACGGCAGACGTCACCATCAATGGCGGCACGCTTGCCCTGCCCAGCGGCGGCAGCCTCGGCACCTTGAATGCAGCAAACCGAGTCATCACCATCGGCCCAGCAGGCGCGACCTTTAACTTCACGGCCAACCATGGCTTCGAGGGCTCAGGGCTCACCGGCACCGGCACCCTCACCCTGGCCGGTCCCGGCGCGCTCACCTTTGGCAGCAGTGGCAGCACCTTCAGTGGCGACATCATCATCAACAACGGCTCGATTCGCATGAACAGCAATCAGCTCCAGAGCGTGGCCAACATCACCGTCAACAGCGGTGGCACCTACGAGGTCAATGACGATGGCGCAGGCACCTTCAACATCGCCACGGGCGGTCGTTACCTCCTCAATGGCAACGGCTTGGGCAACAATGGAGCCATGCGTCTCACCGACCAAACCGGTGCCACCTCCCGCTTCGATCCCACCACCACGATTCCCCGCGAAGTCGAACTCCA
>JAIXVB010000300.1 GCA_027483245.1 Verrucomicrobiaceae bacterium
CGCTGACTGTTTCATGGCAGGTCGATGGGCTGGACCCAACGCTGGTGGGCACCTTTTATGGACTGGTGCCGCGACATTCCTTCACCAACTTCGGGCTCGGTGGCACGGTGCAGATCACCACGGCGGGCACGGGTGTGGTGAGTGGTTCGGTGACGCTGGCGGGCGTGAAGTATCCGGTTGTGGGAACTCTGGATAAAACGGTGGGCAATGACCCGACGGCGAGCCTGATCATCAAACGCACCCCGCTTGCCCTGGGGGATCTGATCCTGGATGAAGTGACGCTCGAAACGGGTGGCAATCGCCTCAGTGGGGTGATTCGTGATCCGCAGTTCGACACGGTCCAGAGCCAGATGGACATCGGCGGTTCGGGCGCAGGGTTTCAAAATGGCCCCGGCGACACGGCGCAGTTTGACTCACCCAGCGGCATCGCGATTCGCGGAGATGAGGGCGGTTACATCGCCGACACGGGCAATCAGGTGATCCGTGCGGTGGATGGCAACACGGGGAACGTCTCGACCTTTGTCGGTCAGGTGGGTGTCAGTGGTAGCAGCGATGGCTCTGGCACGGCAGCGCGGTTCAATGGCCCTGAAGGCATGGCGCTGGATGCGGCGGGCAATCTGTATGTGGCCGATGCGCTGAACGGGACGATCCGCAAGGTGACGCCGGAGGGGCTGGTTTCCACCTTTGCAGGGCAGGCTGGAGATCGTCGCAATCTGAACGGCACGGGAACAGCGGCGAGATTCCACACACCGACGAGTCTGTGCTTTGACCCAGCGGGGAATCTCTATGTGGCGGACCGGGTGGATCACACGATTCGCAAAATCACGCCTGCGGGTGTGGTGACGACGCTCGCGGGGAAAGCTGGCTTAACAGGAACGATCAATGGCGCTGGAGCTGCGGCTCGTTTCAATCAACCACAAGGGATCGCCTATGACCCACTGCAGAAGGCGCTTTTTGTGGCAGACACCCAGAACTTCGCGATTCGCAAGGTGACGCTGACGGGGACGGTCACGACGTATGCGGGCTCTCTTGGCGCCTCGGGTTTTGTCTCGGGCATTGGTGGCAACGCACGCTTCGCAGCTCCTATCGCGATCGTCAGTGATGGGGCTGGAACCCTGATCGTGGCGGATCGTGTGCTGCGTCAGATCACGCCAGGGGGCGTGGTCAGCACGGTGACGGAATTTGTGGACGATGTGGGCAGGACTGATCTGCCCGTGGCTCTGGCCATCACGCCCGGGGATGGCAATGTGATCTCGGTCGATGCCGCCCTTCATGGATTGGTCTCGCATGAGGGCATCTCGGCGAGCCAAGGCATCGGCATCGAAGCGCATCGCGGCACATGGACGGCAACCAATTCTGTCCCCACAGACTTGATTGGCAACTACACGGCTGGAATCGAGACCAGCCAACTCGGCGATGCATTTTATCCTCAGGGCGATGGGTATGCGACCTTGGCAGTGACCAGAACCGGAACGGCCACGTGGGCTGGCCGCGCGGCGGATGGCAGCCCCCTGACCGGGAGCACCGTGATCGGGCCCGCTGGAGAAGTGCCACTGCATGTGATGCTCTACAAAGGCACCGGCAGTCTCCAAGGACCGACGTTTATCGAAATCGCGACCGGAGATTGGGTGAGCGAGCCCGGATTTGACTGGGCCAAAACCGCTCAACCGATCAGTGTCATCGACCGCAGTTATCGTGAAGGCTTCATCACGCACGAGGTCACTCTCAACGGCGGGAAATACACGCCCGCCAACCAACTGTTGAACTTTCTCGATCTCGCGGCGGGCAGTGAAAACGCCTACCTTGAATTCACTCAGGGTGGGCTGGCTCAAGCCATCGAACAGAACTTCACGATCACCGCGCCGAATGGAGTCAGCGTGCCGACTTCGACGACCCTGAACCCCGACGTGGTGCGCCTCACCGTGACACCCTCCACAGGGTTGTTCACCGGAACCTTCATCCCTGGCGGCAGCGGTGTGAAGGCCAATTTCGCTGGCGTTCTATCGCGCAACAGCGCCTCTAACTTCCGTCGCGGTTTCGGCCATTTCCTCCTGCCCACCACCTCTGCCCCCACCTCCCTTCTCCAAGTCGGTCGCGTCCGCCTCCAGGGGCGATGAGTATTCCTTGGGCAGAAGGCTCGGATTTCCTGATGCATTGGATCTAGCGGTAAGTGCTGATTTTTAGAAATGAGCCTTGTGGGTTAAGTCAATGTTTGGGACGATGGTGGCCTGATGAAATTCCCTTTCATAAAGTCAGATCGAGCTCTCCTTGCCTTCGCCATGACGGGCCTGCTGGCTGGAATCGTAGCGCTGTCACATTGGCAGCCCTCCGAATCTGGTTCCGGCGAGCCTTCAGCTCCCTTGTCACGGTCGAAAAAGCTGAAAATAAGCGCACAAGCTCATCGTGTGACGGCTGAGATGCAGGCGACTGCGTGGCAGGATCTACAGGCCGGGCGGAGTTTTGTGCTGGTGGACAATGGTCAGCCAAGACGTTTTAAACTTTCGCTTTCAGAGCTTTATCTCACGAAAGCCAAGGCTGGTGAACGGCTAAAGAAGATAGCGGAACAACCTGATCTGCGTGGTTTCTTGAGGTTGAATGAAGATTCAGAAAGCGGTGTTTCCTGGGTCCTCTACCCGGAAGGGTATGCGGGAGTGGAGGCTCTGCGTTGCATCCTAACGAACCGGTTGTTGATCGAAGTGAATCAACGCGGCGAGGCACTGGCTGCTGTTCAGCGATTGGGCCTGACTTTGGAACAAGAGCCGGACTATGCCCCAGGGCATTTGATTGTGACGCCGAGTCAGGGTGGACCTGCGGCGGCTTTGGAAGCGCTTCAAACTTTGAGCGCCGAGCCCGCGATTGCCTCTGTGAGCCCGCTATTGATGAGACAAATGGTGCGCAAGTTGGTTCCCAATGATCCGCTTTTTCCTCAGCAATGGCACTTGAGAAATACGGGGCAGGGCAGTGGCACTCCAGGCCTCGATATGAATGTGCTGTCCGCTTGGGATAGCCGTCAGGGCTCCGGTGTACGCATCGCGATCGTTGATGATGGTTTGGATCTCCTGCACCCTGACTTGAGTCCCAATGCCGACAGCGCCAATCATTACGACTGGAATGATTCTCCTGCGGACACCAATCCTGCACCTTCAACCGCGAATCAGGACTACCATGGCACGGCCGTTGGCGGTGTTGCTGCGGCGCGTGGTGACAATAATTTGGGTGTTTCAGGAGTGGCACCACGTGCAACTCTGGTTGGCTTTCGTCTGATCTCAGAAGCCACATCAGATTCTGAAAATGCGGACGCGATGACTCGGGGTAATCAATTGATTCAGATCAAGAATAACAGCTGGGGTTTTTCAGATGGGTACCCTGAGATTCTATTTCCCGCAGGCACTCTCCTTGAAAACGCTCGTCGCACAGCGACTCAAACGGGGCGCGGAGGATTGGGGACGATCTTTACATGGTCAGCTGGAAATGGGCGGCAAGATGGAGATCAAACCAACAAGGATGGCTCGACGAATTCGATGTATGTGACCACCGTCGGATCGGTTGGGCATAAAGGTAACCTCGCTGTTTACAGTGAGACCGGGGCGAACATTGTCGTTGTCGCACCGAGTTCGAGTAGCTCATCCGATTTACGGGTTGTGACCTCGGATCTGCGGGGCGCTAGCGGATACAACAGTGGTGCTGGCGGTGGACAATTGGCCGACAATAACTACACAAACTCCTTTGGGGGGACCTCGTCTGCGGCACCTGCGGTAGCAGGGGCTGTGGCCTTGATGCTTGAGGCTAACCCCAATCTTAATTGGCGTGATGTGAAAGAAATTTTGCTGAGATCTTCAAGGAAGTTAATGCCCACCGACATCAACTGGGTGAGTCGCACCGGTGGCAACGATCCAGCGGTGGCCTTGATCAAGCATCACGCATCATTCGGGGGGGGATTGGTCGATGCGGATGCCGCGATGAAGATGGCATCCAACTGGTCCAGTTTAGGCACGATGATCTCACACTCGTTGAGTGTGAGTGCATCTACCGGTATCCCTGATAATAACAGCGCAGGAATCTCTGTGCCGATGGATTTTAGCGTGCTGGAGCCCATGCGTGTGGAGCATGCAACGGTGCGCATTTCCGTGACGCATGCTTTCCGCGGTGACTTGGAAATCAGTCTGCGTTCACCCTCTGGCACAATCAGTGTTTTAGCCGCCAAGGAGTTGTTGGATGACGGTTCTAATTACAATCAATGGACTTTCAGCAGTGTGCGTCACTGGGGTGAGTCATCGAAAGGGCTATGGACGGTCAATATCAAAGACTTGGATAGTGGTGTGACGGGTGTTTTTACCAACGCGGTGGTTACTCTCCATGGTCAGGCTGCCCCTGTGGCGCAGTTGTTGTCACAATCCACACAACCGCAATTTTTGGCCGAAGGGGAGTCACTCACGCTCCAGGCTCAGAGCAGTGGTTATGGCCATGTGATGCATGTGTGGCAGCGGGATGGAACCACGGTCTCAAGCAGCCCGGATGAGATCTTTCAGGTGGATTCGGTGACCGTAGCGAATGGAGGAAGCTACCTGGTGACCGCTCGCAATCTTACCGGGGATTCTCCGGGGGTGCCGGTGGCGGTGGGAGTGGTTCGTCAGCAAGCTACCAGTCAATCAGTCAATGAAGGAAACAACTTGATCCTTCAAGCCGGAGCGTCTGGACCAGGGCTCAGTTATGAGTGGTTCAAGGAGGGTGAATTGCTGAGCAGTGGAACTCGCGTTATGGGTGCTGAGGCAAGTACGCTGACGGTGCTTAATTCAACGATTGCGGATTCTGGGAACTACACTTGCCGAATTCGGATGACGGGCAGTCTCCGAGTCATTGAGACCTTGCCCTGTCTCGTCACCGTGCAACAACGCCCTGTGATCGATTCTCCTGGCATCACCAATGCCGTCCTGAGTGGGCTTGTCGATTACACAATCACAGCAACGAATGGTGCCACTCAATTTATCGCCTCAGGGATGCCTCCAGGCGTGACTTTTAATGCAGCGACGCGGCGACTTTCTGGGCGTGTGACTCGTGCGGGGCTTTACACGTTGGTTTTGAGAGCCACCAACTCCGCAGGCACAAGTGCGCCCGAAATCATTCTTTGGACGGTCGAAGATTTTCCCCTTGCTGCGAGAGGTGTTTGGAATGGCCTCGTGGGACGTGAGACGAATTTAAATGGCAATCTGGGAGGGCGTTTGTCGATTACTGTTGCCAATGCTGGGACCTACACAGGGAAGCTGACACTCGGGGCGAAGACTTATTCCTGGACAGGTCGGATCGATGCGAAAGCCGGTGGAGCTGACGCAGTGACTCCCTTTGTGATCGTGCGGCCTCGGCCTCTGCCCGCCTTGACGGGCTCCTTTACCCTGAATCTAAGCGAAGGCACACTGACGGGGCATGTGGCAGATCAACTTTTCACAGCCCCCCTCACGGCATGTCGCAATCCTTGGAGTGCTACGAACAAGGCCTCGAGTTACGCTTTCCCTCACACCGCTGTGCTCGAACCCGTCAGCAGTAGTTCGGCCCTTCCACAGGGCCGTGGACACACGACGCTTGCCGTTACCACGTCCGGAACTGCAACCTGGGCTGGTAAGTTGGCTGATGGCACGGCGATCACGGGAAGCACCACTCTGGGGCCGATGGGGCAGGTTAGCTTGCACCTCATGCTTTATACCAATACCGGTAGTCTTCAGGGCTTGAGCACGCTTTCCGCAGTGACAAACAATCATGATGGGGTGTTGTCGTGGTATAAAGCTGCCCAGCCTTCCAAAAGCGTGACACGCTCTTATAAAGGCGGCTTTCCAGAGCATGAGCTCACTTTAACCGGTGCCAAATACGTCAAACCTGCCGTAGGAGCGACGGTTCTAGGACTGGCCCCACCTCCAGCCAATGCGGTCCTGCGATTTACCGGCGCTCCATTGACGACCGAGCTGCTGCAGCTGTTGGAAATCAGCACCCGCAATGTTGTCAAATTGCCCACTCTTTTAGCGCAGAACCCGCAGCAGGTGCGGTTGACTCTTGTTCCCACCACAGGGGCTATGAGTGGTAGCTTTACCTTCAAAGATCCGGACCCCCTGGATGTCACTCCTCCGATCGCAATCCTCACACGCACGGCAACCTTCAGCGGTGTACTTGTCACACGTGCCGGATTCAATCAGGGCGGGGGCTTTTTCAATTTGGCAGAACTTCCTGATGCCCCAGGAGAGAAAATCACGACGACGCCGATTCTTTCGGGGCGGGTTCAGCTTTCCGCTCCCTGATCACGTCTGACAGACTCGTCACAGAAATCACTCGCCGGGAGGCTGGAGCGGTCTAGTCTGGGGCCTACCCCCAATGCACACCGAGTACGACATCCAGTACGCCCTGGAGAACACCCAAGTCCTGCACGAGCCTGATCGCCGCATTGACACCTTTGGCAGCACCCAGTTCGAGTTCCAGCTCGTCTCGGAACTGATGGACAAGGTCAATACGACCCGGATCCGCCAGGGCAAGATCACGGCTGAAAAGCCGCTGATTCTGCGCCCCGATCCTTCGGCAGTCGCTGACTTTGATTTTGATGGCTTCGGCCCCCAGGGCGAGGCCTTTGGTTCCTTCCTCAAAGAGAACCTCCATCGTTTGGCCATCCTCAAGTATGGATTTAAATTCAAGATGGATGACATGACCGAGGAGATCCTTCATGAGCCGATGGAGGCTGTTGTCGGCAAGCTCATGGAAGACATCCGCTTCACCGGCAACCCCATGCGCGCCATCATCGCGGGTGTGGATGATACCTGGGAGATTTGCTTGCTGAAATTCACGGTTGAGATGATTGAGAAGTCACAGAAGATCAATCTTTTCGATTTCAAGCGCCGCGGCTTGCTCGAATGACGTGCTTCTCGATCAATGGCTAAGACACAGCTCAAGCTCCTTCTCTATCTCATCGTCCTGGGCATCACGCTCGGCTGCTTTGCTGTGGCCTTTTACATTTGGGATAAGGTGCTGATGCCTGAGCGCGCCATTCAGGCTGAACTGGCCACGATCAAGAAAGTGGATCGCCCGCGGTTGGATCCAGGGGTGAAGCGTTTTGAAGCGGCGATCGAATTGGTGAAGGCGGGCCAGATCGACGCGGGGCGGGATGCCCTGTTCAAGCTCATCCAGCAGTTCCCTGACTCTGCCACCTGCGCGGAGGCCAAGCGCATCATTGGTGAGATCAACATGGATCATCTTTTCTCCTCCTCCGAGATGGTTGGAAAGAAAGATTACATCGTCCAGCCGGGCGACTCGCTCGCTCGCATCGCTGGCAATCAGGGCACGACGATGGATCTGCTGGTGCGCCTCAATGGACTGATGAGCAACATGCTCCAGCCAGGGGATCACCTGACCATCCTGCCCCTGGAGTTTACCCTGGTCGTGGACATTTCGGCGAAGACCGTGACGCTGCGCCGGAAGGTGGGGGAAAAGGAGCTCTTCTTCAAAGAGTATGCCGCCAGTGAGATCCGGCTGCCCTCTGGCCTGCGCCCGCCTGTGGAAATGGAAATCAAGGGCAAGTCGGCGGTCGTCGATGGCAAAGCGGTGCTGTCCTCTGACCCCCGCTATGCTGAGGCGGAAAAGTGGCTGCCCGGCAGCAAAACAGGGGTCGTTTTACGCACACCGCCCCCGGTCAAAGCCGTTCCCGTGCCCGATCCGGCCAAGGCCAATGCGGCAGCGCCTGAGATCGATGTCACCCCCGAGTCGGGTGTTTTTCTCGCCGAAGAAGACCTTGAGGAAATATTTGCCCTCGTGCGCAACGGCTCCAAGCTCTACTTTATCCGTTAACCTGCTCTCACCGCCGAGAGCCCCTTCCTTTCACACCGATACATGAAACACGTCCTGGAATTCGAAAAGCCCGTCGTCAAACTCCGCGAAGAGATTGAAGAGGCCAAAAAGAAGCTCGCTGCCAAACCAAGCGACAAGCTCGCTGCCCAGATCGCTGACATGGAAAAGAAGGCCGATACCCTTCAGCGTGACATTCACACGAACCTCAACCCATGGCAGCGCGTGCAAATTTCCCGCCACATCAACCGGCCCTTCATGCTCGATTACGTGAAGTTTTGCTGCGACGAATTCATCGAGGTTCACGGGGATCGTCACATCGGTGATGACCAAGCCATGCCAGCAGGGTTCGCCATGCTGGGTGGGAAAAAAGTCGTCGTCATCGGCCACCAAAAAGGCCGTGACACCAAGGAGAACCTCCTGCGTAACTTCGGCTCCGCTCACCCTGAGGGCTACCGCAAGGCGCTGCGCCTCATGCGCATGGCGGAAAAGTTCGGTCTGCCGATCGTCACCCTCATCGACACGCCCGGGGCTTTCCCAGGGATCGGAGCGGAAGAGCGCAACATCGCCGAAGCCATCGCCTTTAACCTGCGTGAGATGATGCTCCTGCGCACGCCAGTCGTCGCGGTGGTGATTGGCGAAGGTGGCTCGGGCGGTGCACTCGGCATCGGCATCGCCGATCGCGTGTTGATGATGGAAAACGCCTATTATTCCGTGATCAGTCCCGAGGGCTGTGCGGCCATTCTTTGGAAACACCGCGAGCACGCCCCGGAAGCCGCCTCAGCCCTGAAACTGAGCGCGCAGGATCTTTCCAAACTCGGCGTCATTGATGGCATCATCCCAGAGCCACTCGGCGGAGCGCACAATGATCACGTGGCGGCTGCGTCTGCTTTCAAGGAAGCGGTCCTCGCTGCAATCACGGAACTGGAGCAGCTGCC
>JAIXVB010000272.1 GCA_027483245.1 Verrucomicrobiaceae bacterium
CCCCAGTGGTAGTATTTCATGAAGTCCTCACTGCCGTAAACGTGGTCATAGACCTCGTCGTAACTGCGGTTCGGATAATGCCCTTCTTTTTCGTATTGATGCTGGTGACGATTCACGTCCATCACGAAGAAAGCGTAGCCATCGACCAAGATTGGCAACCAACCTTCACCAAGCTGCTGTTTGGCCCAGGTGAGGAGGGTCTCACCAAGATCACAAAAGATCTCTGTGTTGCGGACGAGATTGCGCTCCACAGCGTTGAGAAAGATGCCCTTCTCCGCAGCCATGCCGAGGAGAAATTCATGAATCAGAGGTGGGACGGAAAGGACTTCCCCCTTGGCGGTGGTGTAGGAGACGGTGGCGGCGCTCATGCTTTGGAAAGCTTGGATTCAAGGATGCGAATCAGGTCCCCGACGCGTGACAACTCTCCCAATTCCTTGGTGGAGAACTTCACTTTCAGGGCGCTTTCGATTTCCATCATCAAATTGATGTGGGCGAAGGAGTCCCAGCCTTCCACATCTTTGGATGAGGTGGAGTCGGTGATCTGAAGGCCCGGGTTGGAGAAAACCTCCTGGAAAATCGGGGTGAGGCGCTGGAGCAGTTCGTCGTGCATGAGTTGGAAACGTGGCTGGCGAGGGTAGGCATCCCCCTCGACAATGCAATCTTGGAAACGGGGAAATGTGTCTGAGCTGCTACTTCGCGGTCAGTTTCTGCTCCGCACTGTATTTCTGCTCCACCTCGGCGTTCACCGCGGCCAGCTCTGGAAACTGCGCCAAAAGGGCTACGACCTCCTGAGTCGTGATCACATGACCCGGACGCCAGAGCTTTTCATAGACCGTTTCGATGAATTGCCAGTCCTCAGGAGTGTCCACGGTCCAGCGAAAGAGCGACAAGTCCTCTTCATTCACCCAGCTCAGCGCCCGAAACTTCTCGGGATGATGGTAAAAATGCGGCGTCACGTGCTCCCGCTCATTGGGCAGGAGAGCTTCTCGGAAATTCCGATCCAGGGCCGCAAAGGTAAAAATCTCGGTGTCCAGCCCACGCGGAAACCGCCGTTCAAAGACACTGCTCATGAAGTCGGCAGGCGGATTCTCGCCCAGCGCTGCATGAAATCGCTCCAGCATGCGATCACAGACCAAGGGGTCGTAAAGCGGACAATCACTGGTGATGCGCACGATGACATCCGCCTGAGCTGCCTGCGCAGCACCGTGATAACGGGCCAAAACATCCTCTTCACTGCCGCGAAAACAGGGATAACCCAGGGCCTCGACATGAAGAGCCAGCTCGTCGTTCTGCGGATTGACCGAGGTCGCCAACCACACCTCGTCCAGACGTTTTGCCGCCGAGACGCGCTCCAGCACATGGGCGAGCATGGTTTTGCCACAAAGCGTCCGCAACACCTTGCCCGCGAGGCGTTGCGATCCCATCCGAGCTTGAATGATGGCGACCGTTTTCATGAGGCGTTTTCGATCAGATCCCAGCTCAAAGGGGTGCCGCGTGCGATGGCAACTCGTGCTCGCCCCGCCAAAACCTTCGGCAAATAACGAGGGTGCAATCCGTGGGCGGGACGAATCACTCGAACGTTTTGTTCCGTGAACTCGGCCCCTTCGGCAATGTCCTCCACCGCAAAGAGCGAGCGACGAAACACCCGGCTCTTCATCTCTTTCTCAGAGACCTCATAGTTCACTTTCCCCAGCGCCTGTTCAGTGACGCGGATCGCATCCACCATCTCACGAAACTCCGCAGGCTCCATGCTGAAGGCCGAGTCAGGACCCGGCGTAGCCCGAGAAAGCGTGAAGTGTTTTTCCACCACGCAGGCTCCGAGTGCGACGGCGGCGACGGCAACCGTGCTACCGAGCGTGTGATCACTGAGACCGACATGAGCTTGAAAACGCATGGCCATGTCCTGGATCGTGCGCAGATCCATCTCCTCAGGAGATGCCGGATAGGCGCTGGTGCACTTCAGCAGCACAATCGGCCCACTGCCTGCCGCGCGCAGCGTGTCGAGAGCCTCACTGATCTCTTCCAGCGTGGACATGCCGGTGGACATGATGATTGGCTTCCCAGTCGCGGCGATTTTTCGGAGCAAAGGCAGATCGACCAGTTCAAAAGACGCTATCTTATGCACCGGCACCTCCATGGCCTCCAGGAAATCCACCGCCGAGGCATCAAAGGGCGTCGAGAAAAAATCCATGCCCAGATCATTGGAGATCTTCTTCAAGCGTGGCTGCCAATCCCAGGGCATGTAGGCCTCCTGATAAAGATCATGCAGTGTGCGCCCATCCCAGAGCGTGCCGCCGCCGATCAAAAAGGGCGGCTGATCACTGGCGATGGTCATCGTATCCGCCGTGTAAGTCTGCACCTTCACCGCATCCGCACCCGCCTCTTTCATCGCATGAATGATGCGCACCGTCAGGTCAAAGTCCTGACCATGGTTCGCTGAAAGCTCCGCGATGATGTACGTCGGGTGCCCGGGGCCGACCGGGCGATTGCCAATTTGAAAAGCAGACATGGGGATACAAAGAGCATCCTTTCAGCAAGGGAAACCAAAATCCGAAGTTGGCCGCTCAAAATCCGCCGGCGATCACCGTCATTTGGTCACCATTTCATCCAGATTCAGCAGTAGATTGGCCAGCAGCGTCCAGGCGGCGAGTTCCACGGGCGGGATCTTTTCATCCGGCTTTGACTCACCAAAAGTAATCGCCTGCTTGGCCTCTTCGGGGCGAGCTTGGTAATCCGCCAAATGCTGATCCAGAGCCCGCCGCAAAATTTCCGCCTCTTGGGCGCTTGGATATCGGCTGGTGACCTGGCGAAAGGCTGTGGTGAGGCGACCATCCGTGGTGCGGTCCGGGCCGGTGAGCAAACGCTGCGCGAAATTCCGCGCAGCCTCGAAATACTGCACATCGTTCATGAGGTTCAGCGCCTGCAGGGGCGTGTTGCTACGTTCACGGCGCAGACAGTAGGACTCACGATTCGGTGCATCAAAGTTCGTCATCGCGGGCGGCGGTGCGGTGCGTTTCCAGAAGGTGTAAAGACTCCGGCGATACAGCGACTCCCCATGATCCTGGATGTAGTTGCGCGTGTTGCTTCCGCCAAAACCCACGGGCTCCCAGATGTTTTCCGGCTGATAGGGGCGCACGCCCTTGCCACCGATTTTCGGACTGAGCAGCCCACTCACAAAGAGCGCAGCATCGCGCACCACCTCAGCATCCGCGCGGAAACGTGGACCCCGGGCTAACAAACGATTCTCGGGGTCTCTCTGAAAGCTAGCCTCCGTAAATGCAGCGCTTTGTCGATAACTGTGCGAAGTCACAATGAGCCGGATTAGAGCCTTCACATCCCAGCCATTTTCGCGAAAACTCACCGCCATCCAATCGAGCAATTCCGGGTGACTTGGCGGTTCTCCCTGACTGCCGAAGTCATTGCTGGTCTTCACCAATCCGGTGCCAAAAAATTGCTGCCAAAAACGATTCACCGTGACACGTGCGGTGAGTGGATGATCCGCAGACACCAACCAATTGGCCAGATCCAACCGAGTCGCTTCGCCCTTCTGCTTCAACGCAGGGAAGACCGCAGGTGTGGCCCGCTTCACCTTTTCTCCGGGCTGGTCATACTGCCCGCGATTCATCACAAAACTGGGTCGTGGCTCAGGCAAATCCGCCATGATGAAAGTGGCAGGTATGACATCCTCCAAGGTCTTCTTTTGAGCTTCCAGCGCCAACTTCTCCGCACGCACGCCTTCGACGATTTGGCGTGCGCCCTGGTATTCATTTTCAAACCACCAGTCTTTCACCCGCTTCGATTCGACCTCGGTCCAGTCGGCCGGTTTTTTGCCCCGCACCAGCGTTTGCAAATCATTGGGCAGGCCCTCCACGCGGCGACCTTGATTCTTGGTGATCCATTGCTGCCAGGACCACTGAGGATCTTTGGCGGGATCGACCCGCGAGTTCATCACGAGTCGATCCCAGGTCACGGTGCCACCGAACTGAGTGAAGGCATAACCGGTCACTTTCATCCCCGGTTTGAGCCCCACTTTTTCAATTGGGATTTCGAGCTTCACCCACTCGCCGGTCTTTGGCAGCGCCCCCATCTTCACTCGCTCAGGCGTGCGCACTTGACCAAAAGGAATGGCACCTTCTTCACCCCAGAAGGCGCGATGATTCCAGCCACCCACATGAAACTGAAGCATGATCGAAAGCGGTGGGCTGGCGGGATCGATGAAACATTGCACACTCAGGCGTCCATTGGCGGGGATCTCCAAAGAGGCACCTTTGGCAAAGAAATCCTGCGCCACCCCTGTCGCCGTGCGTCGCAAGGCCCGCTGACCACTCTTCACCGGCCCTTGGGCCTGCGTCACCCAGGTCGTGGGAGCACCGCTAAACTCGGCCTTCACACCTGCAGGAAAGTCATCCTCAAACCAAACCACTTCACTGGTCTGCACAGGCGGCGGTGGGGTCAGGGTGGCCGGATCGATGTAGTCGATCTTTGCCAAGGCCTCTCGCATGTCCTTTTGTTTGGCGGCGATCTTTTGTTCCAGATCGGCGAGTTGACGACTCTGCTCAGGAGTGGAGAGGCGCAGGATGGGCGGTGTCAGCAGAATGTTGCCGTCCATGGCCGGATCCGCAGCGCTGTTGAAGAAGGAATAGAGCGAATAGAACTCCTTTTGGCTGATGGGATCATACTTGTGATCGTGACAGACCGCACAGCCAGCTGTCAGTCCCATCCACACGGCCACCGTGGTGTCGGTGCGATCCACGGCATAACGAAAAATGAACTCTTCATTGATGCTGCCACCTTCACTCGTGGTGACATTGCAGCGATTGAATCCCGAGGCGATCTTCTGATCCAGGGTGGCCTCTGGCAGCAAATCGCCAGCGAGTTGCCAGCGTGTGAAATCATCAAAGCGCAGGTTCTCATTGAAGGCCCGCACCACCCAGTCTCGGTAAGGCCACATGCTACGTTCATTGTCCAAATGCAGGCCATGAGTGTCAGCGTAGCGAGCCACGTCTAGCCAATGCCGCCCCATCTGCTCACCGTAACGCTCGGACTTTAACAATCGGCTCACCAGCTTTTCATAGGCATCAGGACTCGTGTCCGCGAGAAACGAATCCACCTCCGCCAGTGTCGGAGGCAGCCCGGTCAGATCCAGAGTCACTCGTCGAATCAGCGTTTCTTTCGTGGCTTCTGGAGCAGGCTCCAATCCCTCTTCAGCCAAGCGCGCTTGAATGAAAGCATCGATGGGATTTTGCACTTGAGACGCTGATTTCTTCACCTCACGTCCCAGCTTGTTTAGATCCGGGATGGCTGATTTGACGGGGGCTTCAAAGGCCCAGTGCTTTTGATATTCTGCGCCTTGAGTGATCCAAAGGCGCAACGTCTCCAGTTGTTTGGCCGTGATCTTTTTGTGCGATTCAGGCGGTGGCATGACCTCATCTTCGTCTGTGCTCACGATGCGTGCGATCAGGCTGCTGGCGCTGGGATCTCCAGGCTTAATCACGGGCACACCATCGATGAGGGCCTTGGCTCCTTCAGCCGTGTCCAAACGCAGGTCCGCTTTGCGTTTTTTGGCGTCGATGCCATGGCAGGCAAAGCAGTTGTCACTCAGGATGGGGCGAATGTCTCGATTGAAGTCGAGCTTGGTCGCCGCTGCTGCTGGCAGCACCGTGATGGCGGAAAAAGCGATGAAGAGAAGACGCATCGCAGGAGGTTACGGTGAAAGTGCCCGCAGCTTTCAGCTTCTGACCTGGAGCATTCGGGACTAAGCGACTCCTGAACGCATCAATTCAGCCCAAGCCTGGCCAAGATGCGCGATGACATCGCTAGGCAACGTGCTTTCGGCCGCCTGAGTCAGAGCGACCCGCTCAGCGGCCCGACCACACATCCATGAGCCGATCCCAGCGGCGTGAGGCACACTCAGTCCCTGCCCGATCAAGGCCGCACAGACCCCCGTGAGCACATCGCCCATGCCGCCCGTCGCCATGCCAGGGTGCCCCGTCGTGTTGTAGTGCAACCCCTCAGATTCACTGGCGATGATCGTGCGCGCTCCCTTCAGCAACACCGTGTGGCCGGGGAACCGACGCAGCGCCATCTCCACTTGTTCTCGTCGACTTAGCGTCTTCGTGTCTTGCAAAAGGCGCGCCATTTCGCCTGGATGAGGAGTCAGCAATCGTGTCCCCAACGCACGCAGCAAGGGGGCCGATTGCACTTTGGCCAGCTGGGTCAGTGCATCCGCGTCCACGACTGCGGGAACCGGTGCTTTTTCGATCACCTCCAGCACCTCCGTTTCATGCTCGAACCCCAACCCGGGGCCAATCGCCAGAGCATCCCATCGCAGGTCTAAAACCTCCCGATAATCACTCACTTGTCTCACCATGACCTCAGGCGGCATTCGTGCGGCGAGCAGTTCATAGGCATCCGCTTTCACCCACAGCGTCACCAGCCCGGC
>JAIXVB010000745.1 GCA_027483245.1 Verrucomicrobiaceae bacterium
ATCAAACACAAAGGTGTGATCTGCGACCGCTGCGGTGTCGAAGTAACACTGTCACGCGTGCGTCGTGAGCGCATGGGCCACATTGAGCTCGCTGTTCCAGTGACGCACATTTGGTTCTATAAATGCATGCCTTCACGCATCGGTCTCATGCTCGACATGACTGCCCGTAGCCTTGAGCGTGTGATTTATTATGAAGACTACATGGTGGTCGATCCCGGCAGCACGCCGCTGCAACGCGGTCAATTGCTGACAGAAGTTGATCTTCGTGAAGCCGAAGAACAGTATGGTGCAGATGCTTTCCGCGTAGGCATGGGGGCTGAAGCGATTCGCGATATCTTCAGCCAGATCAATCTGACGGATGCCATCAAAGATCTGGAAGAAGCGATGACCAAGACGAGGTCCAAGCAGATCCGAAAGAAGTTGGCGAAGCGCTTGAAGCTCTGCCAAGGTTTTGCCGAGTCCCACAGCCGCCCTGAAGCGATGATCATGGAAGTGCTTCCAGTCATCCCGCCGGATCTGCGTCCGCTGGTGCCTCTGGAAGGTGGCCGTTTTGCCACCTCCGACTTGAATGACCTGTATCGCCGCGTCATCAATCGCAACAATCGTCTCAAAAACCTTCTGCAATTGCGCACACCGGATGTCATCATCCGCAATGAAAAGCGCATGCTACAGGAAGCTGTGGATGCCTTGTTTGACAATGGTCGTCATGGTCGCCCGGTTACGGGTGCCGGCAATCGTCCGCTGAAATCTCTGTCGGACATGCTCAAAGGTAAGTCCGGTCGTTTCCGTCAAAACTTGCTCGGCAAACGCGTCGATTACTCGGGTCGTTCGGTCATTGTGATCGGACCTGACCTCAGTCTGAATCAATGCGGTCTGCCGAAGAAGATGGCGCTTGTGTTGTTCGAACCCTTCATCATTCGTCGTCTGAAAGAGATGGGCTTGGTGCATACCGTCCGCTCAGCCAAGAAAATGATCGAACGCCGCACTCCTGAAGTGTGGGATATTCTAGATGAAGTCACGAAGGGGCATCCAGTGCTTCTCAATCGTGCGCCGACTCTTCACCGCCTCTCTATTCAGGCGTTTGAGCCAAAGCTCATCGAAGGTGAAGCCATCCGTGTGCATCCGCTTGTTTGCGGTGCTTACAATGCTGACTTCGATGGTGACCAAATGGCCGTTCACGTGCCACTTTCGATCGAAGCCCAGCTGGAAGCACGCCTGCTCATGCTCGCGCCGAACAACCTGTTCAGCCCTGCAAGTGGTAAGCCGATCATGACTCCTTCGCAGGACATTCCTCTGGGATGTTACTTCCTGACTTACTTGCGCGAATTCCCATCGCACGATGCCAAGTCCAAGAAGTCCGATGCTCCAGAGCGCATGCCGATGTTCAACGATCCCGCTGAAGTCGAATTTGCCCTTACGGAAGGTGCACTCGGCCTGAATGACAAAGTGCGTTATCTCAATCCTGATTACCAACAGCCCAAGCGTCCGTTTGGTGATCCGACAAAGACCTTCATCGAGACAACCGCTGGCCGTGTTCGTTTCAATGAAATCTGGCCTGAGAAGTTGGGTTTCATCAATAACACCGTTGGTAAGAAACAGATCTCCGACATCATCTGGCGCTGTTTCCAGACGGTTGGGCAAAAAGAAACAGTGGCTTGCCTCGATCGCCTGAAATCTTTGGGCTTCCGTGAAGCTACGCGTTCCGGTTGCTCCATCGGTATCACCGACATGGTCATTCCTGACGCGAAGAAGGTCGGACTTGAGCGTGCTTACAAAGAAGTGGACGACGTTGAGAAACTCTATCGCCGTGGTTTGATCACGGACGGTGAGCGCCAGCAGAAGGTCATCGACATCTGGACACAGGTGGGTGACCAAACGGCTGATGAAGTGTTCCGCACACTGGAATACAACGACGGCAAGAAACATCACAACCCGCTTTACGTCATGGTCACTTCTGGTGCCCGTGGCAACAAGACGCAGATCAAGCAGCTTGCTGGGATGCGCGGACTCATGGCCAAACCTTCGGGCGAGATCATTGAGCGTCCGATCACCTCGAACTTCCGCGAAGGTCTGAGCGTGTTGGAGTATTTCATCTCCACGCATGGTGCTCGTAAGGGTCTCGCGGACACGGCTCTGAAGACGGCTGACTCGGGTTACATGACTCGTAAGCTGGTCGATGTCTCTCAAGACGTCATTGTCACGGAGGAAGACTGCGGCACGGTCAATGGCATCACGCTCGCATCGATCTATCAAGGTGATGAAGAGGTGGTTGACTTGAAAACTCGTGTTTATGGCCGCACCAGCTGTGAAACCATTCACGACCCCGTCACGAAGGAAACCATCATTTCTGCGAACCAACTTGTTCTCGAGAAAGAAGCAGCGCATCTCACCAAAATCGGTGTGGAAAAACTGAAGATTCGCTCGGTCTTGACCTGCGAAAGCAAGCGCGGTTGCTGTGCCATGTGCTACGGCCTCAGCTTGGCAACCAGCCGTCTCGTGAAGATCGGTGAAGCCGTCGGTATCGTGGCTGCTCAATCGATCGGCGAGCCCGGAACACAGTTGACCATGCGCACATTCCACGTGGGTGGTGCGGCCATGAGCAGCTTCAAACAGCCTTTCATCAACTCGAAGAACGCGGGTATTTTGAAGATCGCAGACATGCGCACGGTGCAGACTCCGGAAGGACAATGGATTGCGCTCACGAAAAACGGACTTCTGACCATCATGGATGAAGACGGTCGCGAATTGGAAAGTCACAAACTCATGCTGGGTGCCATCATCGCGAAACCGGATGGTTCCGTGATCAAGAAGGGCGAACAGATTGCGACCTGGGATCCTTACAACATGCCGATCATCACTGAGAAGGCTGGTAAGATTGAATTCCGCGATATGATCGCCGGGATCACCTTCACGAAAGAGAAGAATGAATCCACTGGCAACGAAGAAACCGTTGTCATCGAGCACAAGGAAGATCTTCATCCACAGGTCGTCGTCACCAATGCTAAGACTCACGAAGTTCTTGCCAGCTACACCATCCCTGCAGGAGCTCACATTTCTGTGAAGAACGGCGAGAAGGTCGAAGCGGGAACTACTCTGGCTAAGACACCTCGTAAGGCAAGCAAAACGAAGGACATCACGGGGGGGCTCCCACGTGTGGCGGAACTCTTTGAAGCTCGTAAACCGAAGGATGCCTGCGAGATCGCTCGTATCGATGGAACCGTCGAGATTGGTGGTCTGGTCCGTGGTAAACGCCGCGTGATCGTGACGGATCAAAAGACGGGTCAGCAGGAAGAACATCTCATTCCGCGCAGCAAGCACATTTTGGTCTTCAATGGCGACATCGTGACCAAAGGTGACCAGCTGACAGATGGCCCTGTGGTGCCTCATGAAATCCTTGAAATTCTTGGACCTCAGGCGCTCCGCGAACATTTGGTCAACGAAGTGCAGGAAGTTTACCGTGCCCAGGGTGTGGAAATTAACGATAAACACGTTGAAATCATCATTCGTCAGATGCTCCGCAAAGTGAAGATCACGGACACGGGCGACACGGAATTCCTCTGGGGTGACCAGGTTGATCGCACTGAGTTTGAGAAAGAGAACGAACGTGTGTCTGAAGAGGGTGGTAAGCCTGCTGAGGCTGAACCTGTGCTTCTGGGCATCACCAAAGCCTCTCTCGAAACGGAATCCTTCATCTCGGCTGCTTCCTTCCAGGACACAACCCGAGTGCTGACTGAAGCTGCAACACTGGCAAAATCGGATTACCTCCGTGGATTCAAAGAAAACGTGATCATGGGGCACCTCATTCCTGCGGGAACGGGCTTCATCACTCACCGCAACTTCGAAATCGTGGAGACCGAGAAGCGCGTGGAAGTCGTCGAAGACGACGATCTCGCGACAGCCTAATTTTTTCGGCTAAACCTCGAAATCCAACCCTCGTGGGCTCACTGCTCACGAGGGTTTTTTGTTATCGGCACAAAGCCACCATTGATCTGGAATCAGATGCATTGGAGATCGTTCGGATCTTTGTTTTTTACCACAGTCGAACGCTCGTTGGCTTCGATTTTTCGGTAGGTGAAAGGAACAGATAAGGGAGGGTTGCGCAGTTCCAAAAATAAAGAAAAACCGTATTTAGTCCTATTTCATATGCAGTCTGCCGTTCGTCCTAGGTTCACTCAAAGAGGCGTATTATTGGGCTGTTGAATTGAAACGCAGAGGCTCCATGAGCTTCAATTTCCTGGAGAATTTTACACGCAAAACCCCCAAAATAATCAATCGTGATAAACTGGTGCGACGTGCATTTTGCGTTTAAAATCGCATTTTTTAATACGGCTTCTCTTTGGGATGGGGTTTTCCATGCTTGGAGCGTCTGTTTTTAGATTCTTGAAGCTGTTGAAGTCGTGAGCTTCTCCAAAAAAGTCTGTTTTTGTTAAGGATGCTAGGATGTTCGTTTTTGCTCTCCATTTGTGGGAAAGGCATTTTTGAACCGTTGCCCAAGCCTGAGAAGTTCCTCGATTGACCTGACGTATCGAAGCCCTCAAGAAATCTGGTCAAATAAAGAAAAATATCTTGTGGGAGGTGACTTGGCTGTGATCAGATACGCACAATCTTTATATGTTATCAAATTGCCTTCAAAAATGGGTGCTCACCGTCGCATCTCTAGACAAGGAATCTCTAGCTGCCCTTTTGGTTAGACCCTGATTTTTCAATCCTTCTGGTCTCTTTCGTTCCCTGAAATGAAGCTCAAACAACCGACAAGTATTCCTTTGGTTGGCGAAACGAAAGTAAGCTCAGTGTTGCTATTCCCGGGCTGCCTCAGCCGATGACTCCTTTGAAAAGCTGACTTGAGTAGCCTGATTGCCCCATTTTTACAGATTTTTAGTTAATAGCCCCTTTAAGTATGAACACACGAAAATTGCCCCCTTCATTGCCGGAGCGTTTGACTCAATGTCTTCGCCGTCACCGGACCGTTGTTGGCATTGCCAATCTGATCGCCATTGTCTCGTATAGCACAGCAGGGTATGCGGATACCCTTTACAAGACCAACAGTGGCACGGTCGGTGTTCTGAATTCAGCGACAACAACGCCCACAGTCCCCGCAGCGATCCTCCAGAATTATGCGGAAGGAACGGCTTTCACTGCTGGTGATGTCATTTCTTTCAATAATCTCATCAACTCCGCGAATACCTCTTTAATTGCTGCGACTGGAGTGACGACACTTTCCGCCGCGGGTCTGGTGCTTGATGGAAACACGGGGGCGGTGACCATCAACAATGCACTCACTTTGGCTCAAGGGCTGACAATAGGTGGGAGTGGTATCGATATGACGCGTGCGGGTGCAAACCTCACCTTTGCTAACAACACAACAGGATCACTGACAATCGCGACAAGTGCTAACCAGACCTGGAGCATGAGAACGGGCCGCACGCTGAGTCTCGCGGCTGTCCCTGTGAATTTGGCGAACAATGTGCTGATTCAGGGAGCTGGCACAGTGAACTTCGGAAATGCGACTGCTGGCAATGCCATCTCAGGTTCAGGTAATTTAACACTTGATGGTGCTCAGTCTGGTGGAGCCCAAGCTGTTTCACTTTCTGGCAACAACAGCGCGTGGACTGGCGCGGTGACAGTCGGAAGTTCGAGTTTTCTGCGTGCAGGCGTTACCCTCAACATCGATCAAGCGGCGGCGGCGCAGAATAAGCTGGCAGATGCACAGATTCTCACGATCAACAACGCCACGGTTAATTTGCTTGGGACAAGTGGAGGCACGGAAGTCGTGTCAGGTGTTTCTTTGGGGCGTGGGCTGAATGCAATCACTCGCACGGCTGGCACCGGAATTCTTCAAGCAAACTCAGTAACCCGTGGGCTAGGTGCTGCGGTCAATTTTGGTAACATCGCCACAACGGGTCCGTCTCACGTCACTCTCGATAATTTAAACACATCCACAGGCCAGATTGGCGCTTGGGCCGTGGGTATCAATGGCACCACCGATGCCAACTGGATCAAATCCGCAGCATCTGGAACGGATTTGGCTGCTCTTGCTCTCAGCGGCACGGATTACACCACACAGGTGAACCTGAACAACTGGACGACGGCTACTCAAAACATCGTGGTAAATGCGGCGACGACTGCGAGCACCGCAAGTCGAACGATTGGCTCTCTCAAACTGAATACTGTAGCCATTGCTTCTTTGGACATTGGTGTGGGAAACACCTTGACCATCAATGATGGTGCCAATGGTGGTGGTATCATTGGAGTGGGTAACTTTGCTCGTGTGATTGGTCACGCGACCAATATTGGGCAAGGTTCTCTCACGGCTGGTGCTGCGGATGATAGCATCAATGACACGCTTTATGTCTATAACCTCCAAAACACCACAACGATCAATAATGTCATTCGTGACAACAACACGGGGGTTGGAACAGATAGTCTTCACTTCTTTGCAGCGGGCAATGGTGCAACAGTGACGGTCACTGCCAATAACACTTACACAGGGGGCACAACGATTGCTCCGGGCGTCACTTTGGCCATTGGTGCTAATGGAGCCACCCACAATGATGCTGATCTCGGCACTGGAGACATTGTCAACCATGGCACTCTGGTTTTAAGCAAAACCACAGCGGCAACGCTGGCTCAGATGACGCTTGCCAATAATATCACCGGTACCGGTGGTTTCACGATCAACCGCGGCACAGCTCTTCTGAGTGGTGTCAATGATTACAGTGGACCAACCACTGTGTCTGCAAGCACCACATTGTTGGCGGGTTCTGCGACAGGGATTTCGACCAATAGCCGGATGCTTCTCAATGCTTCGTTGGCTAGATTGGACCTCAACAGCTTCGATGTTTCGTCGGCTGCCCTTCGTGGTGATGTCAGTGACGCTTCCGTGCTTCTCGGAACGAAGACACTAACATTGAGCGGTTCTGAATTGGCCAATAGCAGCACGGCCGAGACCTTGAGCTTGGGTGGAGCCCAAAATTACCAAGGTGGGATTAGTGGAGCTGGTAATTTAATCAAAAATGGAGGGTATCTCCAAGTCTTCACTGCTGGCGGAGCATTGACTTATACGGGAACGACAACCGTTAATGCCGGCACATTGCAGTTCAATAAACCCTCAACAACAACGGGGTTGAATATCGCTGGAACGGGTCTGGTCATCGCGAATTCAGCCAACATCACCGATGCAACTGCGTCTGTGAATTTATCTGGTGTTGGCTCCACCTGGCAAGTGAACAACGGTTTTAATCAGGCCATTGGCTCACTCACTGGGGTTGCCAATTCGCGTATTTCACTCCCACGTGGTGCGGCTAGCACCAACCTATTGGTGACTGACAATGGTGCGATCCCCGTCACTTTCGCGGGGGTTGTTCAAGAAACTGGGGCTGGTGCCAATGGCAGTTCCTTCACGAAGGCGGGGACCAACACGCTGATCTTGACAGGCGGAAACAATTATTCAGGTGCTACTTCGATCAACAATGGAACACTTCAAATTGGAGCTGCAAATCTGGTTCAGGTGATTCCAGATCGTTCTGCTGTCATCTTGGCAGACGTTGCGACGGCCAGCTTGGACTTGAATGGAAACAGTGAAACCATTGGATCTCTCTCGGGTGGTGGAGCGCTGGGCGGTAACGTGCTTCTTGGTGCCGCTAATCTCACGCTTGGACTCGATAACAGTTCCCCTGTAGCCTACAGTGGCATCATCAGTGGCTCGGGTGGTCTGAATAAGGTTGGCTCGGGCACTCAGACGTTGGCTGGGGCTAACACTTTCACGGGTGCTGTAAACATCAGCAATTTTGGCGGGCAAAGTGGCGGTGGGTTGACATTGGGCCTGAACGGATCTTTGGCGGA
>JAIXVB010000292.1 GCA_027483245.1 Verrucomicrobiaceae bacterium
CAGGGCGCGGATCACGTAATCGCGGTAGGGCCAGGCGTTGTTGCGCGGCTTGTCTTTGTCATAACCATGGGTCTCTCCGTAGTGCACGGCGTCCAGCCAGTGACGCGCCCAGCGTTCCCCATGCCGGGGCGAGGCGAGCAGACGATCCACGAGCTGCTCATAGGCGCGATCCGGGGCCTGACGATGGTCTTTTTCAAAAGTCGCCACCTCCTCAGGCGTGGGAGGCAGGCCGATGAGATCAAACGTCAAACGCCGGATCAGTGTGCGGGCATCTGCCGCAGGAGCGGGCTCCCAACCTTTTTTTGCCAACGTCGCACGGATGAAATCATCGATCGGCACCGCAAGCGCGGGCGGCAGCGCCTTGAATGACCACCAGTCGGTGCGGTCTTCCACCTTCGCCGTATCGACGCCCTCCGGCCAGACGGCCCCCTCATCCAGCCAGCGTTTCAGCAGGTCGATCTCCCCCGCAGACAGCGGTTTCTTCGGCGGCATGGCGAGGTTTTTTTCCTGGCCCGAAATGAAGCGAAACAGCGGGCTCTCCTGACTTTTCCCTGGGAGAATGTTCGGCGCGTGGTGCTCACCGCCCGTGAAGGCCACTTGGCGGAGATCGAGCCGGTAACCGTTTTTTTGTTTGTCCGGACCGTGGCATTCATAGCAGCGTTTTTCCAGAATCGGCCGGACCTCACGGACAAAGTCCACCGGGCCAGCCGTGGCCATTGTGGTCAGGAAAAAAAGCAGGCACCCTATGCGCATGGCCTTCATACGGTTTCTGGGGGCGAGATTCATCAGTGTCTCCTTTTATGGAAAAGGCACCCGAAGATGCATCGGCGACGTTGACAGCGCGCTCGTTGGTAGAATAGTGCCGGTCACGCATGATTCCCGCATCGCGCACCTTTTTAGCCCGCTTGTCCGCCCTAGCACTGACGACGCTGGCCATGGTTTCTTGCTCATCGAGCGACGTCAGCACCGGCGGTGAAATCACCAAAGTGAAGTATTACCATCTGGTCGCTGGTGTGCCGTTAAACACCATCGATCCCGCGATTCAGTTCGAGCGCGACTACCACCTCCGTGGGGCCGTGACCAAGGCTGAGATCATGGAACGCGGCGGCCACTACTACACCATCTTTTGGAAGGCTGATGACCGCACCCAGCCCGTCACCGTGCGTTTCGAATACCGTCAGGCCAACACCGGCCTGACTTCAAAGGTGCTGGAAGAAGAGGTCACGGATCTTCGCCGCTCCAATCTTTCTCGTTTTCAGGTCACCGGTGATGAATACCTGACCAACGGACGCGTCACAGCATGGCGCGTCATTCTCCTGCGTGGAAATGAAGAACTCTCCAGCAAGGAGTCCTTTCTTTGGAACTAACCCCCCTGTTTCATGAAAACTCGATTTGATGGTTCAAAACGTCACACTGCCCGACAGTGCGTTACGTGTTGCATCTATTGAGGCCTTTCACGCGAACTCTTTAACGTAATCTCGCCCGCCGTGACTGCTCCTACCACCATCCTTGTTGGCCGAATAGGTCAGGTTTTTTGGTTGAGAGTCGAAGGCCGCGGCACTTTCCAGAACTCTGTGCAGGTGAAGCGCGCCCTGCATTCAGTGGTCGCCAATGGCACGCGGAATCTCGTGGTGGACCTGGAACGCTGTCCGATGATGGACTCCACTTTCCTGGGCACCCTGACCAGCGCGGCCCTGAGTCTGCGGGAAAAAGGCGAAGGCAGCCTTTGTGTCCTGAATGCGAATGCGCGCAATCTGCAACTGCTCACCGACCTGGGTCTCGATTACATCATGGAGGTCGATAGCCACGGCACGGCCTGGCCGGTGGAACGTCAACTGGCCTGCGCGCAACTCGCCACCTGCAGCGAACGCGGTGCCAGCTGCAAAGAGGAGCAAACGCAGCATGTACTGCATGCCCATCAGACACTTTCTGCCCTCAGTGGTGACAACGAAGGACGATTCCGGGACGTGGTGCACTTTTTGGAAAAAGAAGTGGAAGGTCAACCCGCCTTGTCAGCCACCCCCTGATTTGTGATGCAGACCAGCTCTACGGTGTGTTTTGCACACCTGGACGGCCTGTGAACCCAGCCCATGATTCCTGCTCTCATCACTGTTTTATGCCTGCTGCTGGTAGCGAGCGTGATCACGCTGCTGACGGTGATGCGAAAGAAGAATCGGGCCATTACCCTGCTGCTGAAGGAAGAGCAGGCCATCGTCGATGAAGAACGGCGCATGTTCGGCTTTCTCCATGAACTGGGAGAGGCGATCACGCGCGAGGACCGCCAGTCCGCCATGTATCGCCTGATTGTCGAGGGAGCGATGCGCGTGACGGCCAGCAATGGCGGGGCGCTTTACCTCGTGGATGTAACCGGCAAATCCCTGGTGCCACGTTTTCATTCGGACCATTGCCCTCCCCTGGTGGAGTTGCCCGAGCGCATCGCTGCCATGGGCAAAACAAATGCCAGTGCCCTGCTTAGCTTCCTGCGCCTGCATGCGGTGAAGCTGGACGAAGGCGTGATTGGAGGTGTTTTCGGCACGCAGCGCGCGGAAGCGATCGAGGAACTGCGCAAAGACGCCCGAGTTGGGCACACCGCTTCTGCGTTTCAAAACAACACCACCCTGATGGTCGGCCCGCTGAGTTTTGGCCCGCAAAAGCTCGGCATTCTGGCCGTGACCGCGCACCGCGATCAGCGGCATTACAACACCAACGACTTTGAGGTTTTCAAGTCCCTGGTCGAGCAGTCTGCCTTCGCGCTCGCCAATGCGATGGCGCATCAAGCCGCGGCGGAAAAGAAACAGATCGAGGCCGAACTGAAGAGCGCCAGTGACATCCAGCGCATTCTGCTGCCAGAGCGCGACCCCCAGCTGAATGGCTTCGCGGTGGCCGGCAAAAACATCCCCGCCAAAGTGCTCAGCGGCGATTATTACGACTACATTCCGCTGGCCAACGGTGGGCACGGCATGGTCATCGCCGATGTCTCGGGCAAAGGCACCGCAGCCGCCATCATCACGGCCATGTGCCGCAGTGTCTTGCGCTTCAGCGCCCTGGGCAATGACTCCCCAGCCGCCACGCTGGCCGCTGTCAATCGGCAGCTCTGGCCAGACATCCGCGAGGACATGTTCATCAGCATGATCTACCTCGTCATGCAGCCCGATGGCAGCCTCACCCTTTCCCGCGCC
>JAIXVB010000271.1 GCA_027483245.1 Verrucomicrobiaceae bacterium
ATGAGCGGCAACTGCTGACGCACACGATCGATAAGGCCAGAGGAGAGGTGGAGGTAAGTTTCTGCGGGTGACATGAGAGGGGAGTGGGAAAAAGGTTCAGGGAGAAGTCAGGGCATGCACGCAACCATACGCACCGGCCCATTCGCCTGCCGAGGCGAGCACGAGCTGGACCTGCTGTCCGCCTGGACGCCATTCATAATGATCCAGGTAACTTTGCAGAGGCTGCATGAGTTTGTCCCCGGCACCGGAGGCGATGCCACCGCCCAGGATGATCCTTTCTGGGTCCAGCACATTGATCAGAGAGGCGAGGCCGACGGCCAAACTCCGCACCGATTCTTGCCACAGGCTTTCTGCGGTGGGATCGCCAGCCAGCGCGGCAGCGACCAAGGCGTGCGTGTTTTCATAGCGACCAGCGCAGCGCTCTTGCAGTGTTTTGTTGCCCAAACAGGCTTCGAGACTGCCGGGAGTGTTAAAAATGTCCAGAGGTCCTTGAGCATCGAGACTGATGTGGCCGAGGTGACCGCCGCGCCCGATGGCTCCTTTCAGCAGTCTGCCTCCGGCGTAAATCGCGCCGCCCACTCCAGTGCCGAGGGTGATCATGAAGACATCCTGACAGCCCTGTGCGGCTCCTATCCAGACCTCTCCCAGCAGTGCGGCATGGGCATCATTCAGCACGCGAACGTCTCGATTCAGATGCTGTTGCCAGTCCAATTTTTCCAGCCCATGCATTCGACCGGGCATCCAGTCAATGCAGTGACCGCGTGGGTTTGCCAAACCGGGTGCGGACAATCCCACGGGCAGATTTTCCGCGCCACTGAGCTTTTCCAGATCTCCCACGATCTCTTTCACGGTCAGAGCAAACCGTGGCAACTCACCCACAAACTCACCGTCAAGCGTCGGTCGAGATGCGCTGGCTACTCGAGCACCGGTGCTGCGCTCTATGAGGGCGGCCTTGATGTTCGTGCCGCCAAGATCAATGCCGATCGCTAGACTCATCGGGCTGTCCTTCCTTCGCTCACGGTCCAGCCTCCATCGACAGCCAGCACTTGGCCCGTGATGAAGTGCGCAGCTCTGGAAAGCAGAAACAACGCGGCACCCTCGACATCCTCAGGGGTGCCCACGCGACCTCCATCCAGGGGTTGTTTGGCGGCAATGAATCGCTGAATCGCCTCATCGCCAACCGCGCGTTGGGACATCGGCGTTTCCACCAGCGCCGGGGCGATCACGTTCACACGGATGTTGTCGGGTGCGTAGTAGCTGGCGATGGATTTGCTAAACCCGATGATGCCAGCTTTGGCCGCCGCATACGCATGACTGGCGAAATAATCGGGTGAGGGTGACCAGCCCAGCACACTGCCCATGTTGAGCACACAGCCACCCGAGCCCTGATTGAGAAACTGCCTCACTGCGGCGCGATTGGACATCATGATTGAGGCCAGATTCAGGTCCAGCGTGTAGCGCAGACCTTCATCAGTCAGATCATGCAGCGGACCATCTCCCTTTGCACGACCACTGCCGCCGGCCACGTGGTAGAGCGCATCCAGCCTGCCATGGGTCGCCACGGCCAGTGCCACTGCGCGTTCGGCCGTTTCCGGAAGTGACGCATCGCCGGCGAACCCACAGGCCTTTGGACCCAACAGAGCCAAGGCCGCAATCACGTTGGATTCACTGCGACTGGTCACCACCACCTGGGCTCCATTTTCTACCAGTCGCAGCGCCGCAGATAGGCCCAAACCCGTGGTGCCGCCCATGACGACCACCACCAGACCTTCGACATCGTATCGCGCGCTCATTTGTGGCAGCGATTATCCCAAGCCTGTCCGCCCTCACAATGCCAAACTGCCACAGACAACCACGTGGCGGAATTCAGCAAGCCGCTTGCTGGTCTCGCTTTCCTCCTTGCCTCCGCGCCACGCTTTCCCTCATGATGCGCGCATGGCCCTGCTGTCTGCCCATCAACTCGTCAAAAAGTTCCCCGGAGTCGTGGCGCTCAAAGGGGTGTCGTTTGACCTGCAAGCCGGTGAGATTCACTCCCTCTGCGGTGAAAATGGCGCGGGCAAGAGCACTCTCATCAAACTGCTCTCCGGCATTCATCCGCATGGCAGTTATGAGGGGCGATTCGAGCTCGCGGGGCAGGAGGCCCAATTCAGCAGCATTCAAGATGCCGCACGTCAGGGCATCGCGGTCATCTATCAGGAACTGGCCCTGGTGGATGAAATGACCGTCGCGGAAAACATTTTTCTCGGCAACGAACCCCGGCGTGCAGGCTGTTTCATCGACTGGCCACTCATGCAGCGTCAGGCCCAGATCTTGCTGGATCGTTTTCGCGTCAAGATCGATCCCAACACGCAGGTGGGCTCGCTCGGAGTGGGGCAAAAGCAACTCGTCGAAATCGTCAAAGCGCTCGCCAAAGACTCCAAGATTCTCATTCTGGATGAACCCACCGCTGCCCTGGCTGAGCATGAGGTCATCATCTTGCTCGACATTCTGAGGGATCTCCGTGCCCGGGGCATCGCCTGCATTTACATCAGTCATAAGCTGGATGAAGTCTTCGCCATCTCCGACCGCATCACGGTGCTGCGAGATGGCTCCAGCATCACCACGCTTCCTGCCGCTCAGACTCAGAAAGCTGAGATCATTCGTCACATGGTCGGTCGTGAAATCACCGATCTTTTCCCGCGTCGTGCTAGCCAACCCGGTGAGACATTGCTCAGCGTCAGCCATCTCAGCGTCGCGGATGAACACGGCACCCCACGTCTCACCAACATTCACTTTGAGCTTAAAGCTGGGGAAGTCCTCGGCATCGGCGGACTCATGGGCGCGGGTCGCACGGAACTGCTCATGCATCTCTTCGGTGCCTGGGGACAGCGGAAAAGTGGCACCGTAGAACTCTCGGGAACACGGCTGGATGGTCTTCCTCCGGCTGAAATCCTGCGCCGTGGGCTCGCCCTGGTCAGTGAAGATCGCCGCCGTTATGGGCTCGTTTTAGAGCAGGAGATCGGATTCAATCTCTCCCTCTCTTCGCTGCATCAATTCAGTCGTGCAGGGTGGATTCTTCAAACTCGGGAGACTCAGCAGAATCAGCACTTCTTTGACTCCCTGCGCGTCAAAGCCACCGGACTCACCGCCACCGTGGGGCGTCTCTCGGGGGGCAATCAACAAAAGGTCGTTCTCGGCAAGGCCCTCATGACAGGACCTCAAGTCGTCATGCTGGATGAACCGACGCGCGGCATTGATGTCGGTGCCAAGCTCGAGATTTATGAGCTGATCAATCGTCTCACGGCAGAAGGAAAAGCCGTGATCCTTGTCTCCAGTGAATTGCCGGAACTCATCGGCATGAGTGACCGCATTCTCATGCTGCATGAGGGCCGCATCGGCGGAAGTTTCACCCGTGCCCAAGCCACCCAAGAAACCCTCATGGAAGCCGCTCTCGGCACCTTTTCGCCTGCGTAAAACAAACTTTTCTGCTCGTTGTTTCTCGGGGTTCGCTACCCCTCATTCTTCCAAGCCTGAACTCCAAAAAAGAGAGCTGC
>JAIXVB010000391.1 GCA_027483245.1 Verrucomicrobiaceae bacterium
AACATCGGCCGAGTGCAGGTGCAGCAGGGATCCAACCTGCTGGTTCTAGACACCCGAACTGGCGGCAACTTCCAAGGCGGTGCCACCAGCCTCACGCTCTCTCCGGGTGCGGTGTTGAAAATCTGGAACATGAACAACACCAAGACCTTCGGTGGTGCGGGTGCCGATGTTTCCTTCCAAGTCACCGGCTCAGCTCCCACAGCCATCGGAGGTGCCGTGGGCACCAACCAAGCAGCCGTAATCCCCGGTCTCTTCGGTGGCACCGTACCGACCTTCACCGCACCGACACTGACAGGCAGCGGCTACAATTACCAACGCAACGCTGAAGGGGTGGCCAACGGCATCATCTATCGCAATTCTGGCATCGGCTTGCTGACCAATGACAACGGTTATCTACGGCCCCTGACCCTCGCTGAGTATTCCATCGGCAGTACACCGGTCACGGGTTCGAACTGGATGATCGACCGCTACCAGGCCGCTGAAACGGTGTCTGGACGCAACAACTACGCGAACCGCAATGTGGATGTGGATACCACCGTGAACTCACTCACCTTTGCCTTTGACGCGACCACATCCGGTCAGGCCGCGCCCACAGCTGAACGCGATTGGTTGATCCTCAATCCATCGGCGACGCTGACCATCAACTCCGGCATCATCAACTTCGCCAGTTACGCGGAAGGCCCAGCCCTGAACATGAGTTCCAACATTCGTGGGGGCTCGCTGAACTTCAACGGTCAGGTCGGTTACATCAACTCGGGCCTCAGCTGGCAGGACACCGACCGCAACACAGGCAACTGGTTTGAAATCAGCAACGGTGGCAACGCCTTCATTCGCAGTCACATCCTGAACGCCACAGGCCTGGTCAAGACCGGCGGCAACAACCTGTATCTGGAGACCTCCAACAGCATCACGGGCAACATTTATGTCAGCGATCAGGGCGGACTCGTGGTGAGGCATCATGACGCCCTCGGTGCCGGGGCACCAGGCCGTGAAGTGGTGGTTTCAGGGGTTGGGAATTTTTATCTCGAATCCGGCATCGACGTTCAAGGCATCGACCTGCGCATCAAGACGCTCGCCTCCAGCCAAGTCGGTCTGCGCAATGAAGGAGCCACCCATGGCGTGTGGCGTGGCGACGTGATCGTGGAACCCGCAGACGCCGCAGGAGGCATCCAAGGACTGACCACCACTCTCACGGCCCGCAACAATGGTACCCTGTCGCTCTACGGAAACATCTACCATGGCAACCACGAAGCCATCAGTGACAGCGATGCCTACAACGACCCTTTCCTCATCACCACGAGCATCGCCGAATCCGCCACGATCAATCTGCTGGGGCAATTCCGCGACACCGCCACGGGACCGCTGGACAAGCTGGTGCATCGCTGGGGAGACTCCGCGAATGTCTGGGATGCCAACCATGCGCTGCGCTTCCAGATGACCGGCCATGAAGAACTGAATGTGAATGTCTTTCAGCAATGGAACGCCACCGGAAGAGTCGATGCGCGACAGGGTTACTTCCGCCTCCTGTATGACCCCAGCACGGCGCCAGATGGCAGCGGCTTCCTCACGGACACGGCCAACAGCCGAATTGTGAACAATGAATACTTCACCCGCTTTGTCTTGGGAGCGGATGGCGCAGGCACCGGCACCTATCACTCTCACGTGATGCTGACCCAGCCGGATCAAGTGCTCAACTGGGCTAACCGCGTGTATGTCTATAACAACAACCGCGATGGCACGCTGAGTGTGGGCGGCGAGTATGACGCTGGCACGGCTTACATCGGCTCTATCAATGGTGCCCTGAACTACGAGTTCCTTTATGAAAATCAGGGCGGTGATCGCGACCTGCGTTTCACTCAAGTTCGTGGCGGCACGCTGCAAGTGAATGCCCGCCTCGCCGACAACGGCACGGGTGTGAACTCCATCGCCACCGTGAGTGGCCCTGGCAAGGTGGTCTTCACCGCCAACGGCATCGGCGGCTCCAGTGTCGAACGCTGGAACTTCATGGGCGGTGAGGCCGTGTGGGCTCCGCGACCATCCGATGGCAGCATGCTTGGCAATGATCGTTATGGCTCAACCGCAGCTCAGGTGCTGTTTGGCGGCGGCGATCTCACCGTGCAGGGTGAAACCGCGGCGAATCGTAATTTCACGCTGGGTGGTAACCTGCGAGTGCTGAATGGTGACTCGACCCTCGCGCTTTCTTCCCCGACAGGCCGCACTTTCAACCTCACCTTGGGAGCCGCCACGGCGACCTTTGCGAAGAGCGCAGGCGGCACCCTTGGCTTCATCGAAGAGGGGCCCGGCACATCCAACATCAATTTCCTCGCCACGGGCATCACCAACACCGGTCTGCTACCCTGGGCGGTGTATGGCACCAGCCCGGGAGTGATCGAAAACTTCGCCAACAACGGTGCCTCAGGTGCGATCACAGCCTACAGCGCCTACACAGCCGGTGTCTCGGATGCCAGCTTTGTTCCCGGGAACAATGTCAATGTCAGCAACGATGTGCTTTTCACGTCCGGTGTTTCGGTCAACACGCTGCGTTACAGTGCAGCGACGGATTTAACGCTCGATGGACAGAGCTTGGTGATCGACAGCGGTTCGATCCTCATTCCCACAAGCAATGGCGGAGCCAATGCCCTGATCGAGGGCCAGCTGACCAGTGGTTACGATGGCAACCTTTCTGCCGCAGGCACCTCGCGTGACCTCATGGTGCACAACTGGAAGAACAGCGGCACCTTCACACTGGGAGCCACGCTGACCGACAATGGCAGCGACAAAGTCAACTTCGTCCACAGTGGCACAGGCACCACCGCCTTAACGGCCAGCAACACCCTCACCGGCGATCATTACTTCAATGGCGGTGTGGTGGAAATCTCGAACGAATCCAATCTCGGAACCATCAGCGGCAGCATCATCCAGCTCGTGCGAGC
>JAIXVB010000441.1 GCA_027483245.1 Verrucomicrobiaceae bacterium
CTGGATTTCTTCCCCGATGACTTCCTGTGCCTGATCGATGAAAGTCACGTCACGATTCCGCAGATCGGCGGCATGTATGAAGGTGACCGCTCACGCAAGACGGTTCTCGTGGAGCATGGCTTCCGCCTGCCCAGCGCGCTGGACAATCGCCCGCTGAAGTTCCCTGAGTTCATGGAGGCGGTGAGTCAACTGGTCTATGTCAGTGCGACTCCGGCTCGATTTGAGATCGAAAACAGCGTCGTGGGGAATGCCACCTACATCCCGCATCAGCGTGAGCGCATCGGCCAAGACGAAGGCGTGCCAGCAGCGCTGCCAGGCATCGCCGTGCGGGTCAGTGGCAATGCTCAACCGGTGGAGAAATTTGACGTGACCGGAAAAGGCAAACCCCTGGTGGTGGAGCAGATCATTCGACCCACTGGTCTGCTGGATCCCATCATCACGATCAAACCGCTCAAAGGCCAGATCGATGAAACCATGGAGCTCTGTCGCCAGCGCATTGAGCGCGGGGAGCGTGTTCTCGTCACGACGCTGACCAAACGCACGGCGGAAGATCTCACGGACTACCTGCGCAATCTGGATTTCAAAGTTCGTTATCTGCACAGTGACATCGATGCCGTGGAGCGTGTCGAGATCCTGCGCTCCCTGCGCAAAGGCGACTGCGATGTCTTGGTGGGCATCAATCTGCTGCGGGAAGGTCTGGACTTGCCCGAGGTGAGCCTGGTCTGCATTCTCGATGCGGACAAAGAAGGGTTTCTGCGCAGTGAGACTTCGCTCATTCAGACGGCTGGGCGCGCTGCGCGTCATGTCTCTGGAGAAGTCGTCTTGTTTGCTGACATCGAGACTCAGAGCATCCGCGCCCTGCTCAGCATCAGCGGTTATCGACGTCAGGTGCAGATGGACCATAACGAAAAGCATGGCATCACACCACAGACCATTCGGCGCGCGGTGCAGGAGTCACTGCAGACGCTGGGCAAAGCCAAAGAAACCGAAGAAAGCATCCTGCGCGAAGGAGGGGGCGGTGACTTTATGGTGACGGAGGTCATCCGTGAACTCGAAGAAGAAATGGCCCAAGCCGCTGTCAAACTTGAGTTCGAACGCGCGGCATTGTTGCGTGACCAGATCCGCGAATTGAAGAAACAATCGGGACTCAATCCAGACGACGGTGGTGTTTTGCCTAAGCCCAAAAAGGTCACGTATGGCAAACCCAAGCGTGGTGGGAAAAAGGGCAAGTAACCGATCTCTCGAACCGGAGCTCTGGCTCAAACGAAAGAAGACTCTGAGGGAGGCCCTCAGAGTCTTCAAAAGCGTTTCTGGCTTCTCAGCAGCGGAAAACAAGCGTCATCTGCTGCCGATCACCGAGGTGCTGAATTACGAAACCAGCGGCAACAGTTTGCCCAACAAATCACTGATCTTCACGCGCTCCTGCTCACCGCCGTCGCGATGACGAAGCGTGACCGTGTCTTGCAGCTCAGGGCCTTTTTCGCCGAGGGTTTCAAAGTCGATCGTGATGCCAAACGGCGTGCCGACTTCATCCTGACGCGCATAACGGCGACCGATGGAAGCAGTCTCGTCATAGAAGACGTTCATGTGCTTCTTCAGCAGCGCATAGACCTCGCGGGCTTTGGCGACGAGTTCGGGTTTGTTCTTCAGCAGGGGGAACACACCGACTTTGATCGGAGCCACACGCGGATGCAGTTTCAGCACGGTGATGACTTCTTTCTTACCTTTGTCATCGGTCTTTTCCGTCTCGGTGAAGGCGTTGGCGATGATGGCCAAAGCCATGCGATCAAGACCGGCGGAAGGCTCGATGACGTGCGGGACGTAGTTGCCTTTGAAAAGGCGCTCAAACCAGATGCGGACATCAGCTTCAGGCATTGGCTCACCTTTGACCTTGGCCTTCTCAGCCGCGAGACGCTTCTGAATGAGGGCTTCCTTCTGTTCGTCGCTGAGCTTGGCGGCCGCATTCTTGAGTTCTTCGTCGAAGACTTCTTGGGTCTTGCCGCTGTGCTTCTGATGCTGTGACAAATCGAATTCACCACGAGCAGCGATGCCTTCCAGCTCTTCGGTGCCAAAGGGGAAATCACAGAGGATGTCCACACAAGCACGCGCGTAATGAGCGAGGTCATCCGGGGTCTGCCAGTAGTATTCCAGCACACCGCCGAGGCCGATGCCTTCATAGAACTTCGTGCGCTGATCGACCCAATAACGATGCCAGAGTTCCCAGCCCCAATTCGGCTTGGGTTCGCTCAGATCCGCACCTTCGCTCCAGGCCGCGACTTCACCGCTGATGATTTCCACGGCTTCATCGGGCTTGATGAAAAACTCGAGTTCCATTTGTTCGAACTCACGACTGCGGAAGGTGAAGTTCTTGGGCGTGACCTCATTGCGGAAAGCCTTGCCGATCTGGCCGATGCCGAATGGCACCTTCACGCGGCTGGAATCGAAGACGTTCTTGAACTGAGCAAAGATAGCCTGGGCGGTTTCAGGGCGCAGGTAGGTCACGTCCGCCTCGGTCGCGGTAGGGCCGAGGTAGGTCTTGAGCATGAGATTGAAGGGACGCGCTGGGCCGAGTGCACCTCCGGTTTCGGGATGGAAATCTGTGCTGCCTTCCACTGCCTCAGCTTTCGCTTCGCCTAACAAAACGATCTCTTCCACTTTGCCTGCGGCTTCGCCGGCATTGGAGGCAATGAGCGTGCGGACACGTTTGCGGAAGCTTTCGATGTGCTCACCCTTTTTCATCAGGACGGAGATGACGCGGTCGAGCTTCCAACCGGTGGGTGCTTCGGCACCCGTGAAGTTCATGATCACACCGTCCTGAGGATCGACATGGTCAGCCCGCACGCGTTTGTTGGTCAGCGAACACTCGCGCATGAGGTCGGCAAAGGTATCGACATGGCCACTGGCTTTCCAGATGGCGGGGTTCATGAGGATGCTGGCATCCAGGCCGAGCACGTCTTCACGTTCGCGGGTCATGGCATTCCACCATGCGGTGCGCAGGTTGCGCTTCAATTCAGCCCCCAGAGGACCGTAGTCCCAGACACCTCCGCAGCCGCCATAGATCTCGCTGCTTTGAAAGATGAAGCCGCGACGCTTGCAGAGAGAAACGATTTTCTCCATGAGGGCGGTGTTGTTCTTGGTGTCGTTGGACATGGCGGGAGTTGACGAATGACTGAATGAAGAATGCGAAACGGAATCCAGGCTGGGCGCAGTTTCGCAAGGGGCGCGTAAGGAGCGCGAGAGAGGTGGTTTCGCAAGGGAAAGCTGGCGTTCTGACGGTGTCACGCCATCCTTTTGCCCCACTTCAATCCCACCCATGCGCGCCCTTATTCAACGTTCCCGCCAGGCATCCGTCACCATCGAAGGGACAGTCACGGCCAGCATCTCCCAGGGGCTCGTGGTCCTGCTGGGCGTGGAGCCGGAGGATTCCACCGAAGACGCCGATTGGCTGGCGAGTAAGATCGCGCAGATGCGCATCTTTGGCGATGCGGAGGGCAAGATGAACCTGTGTGTGAAGGACGTGGGCGGCGGAGTTTTGGTGGTGAGCCAGTTCACCCTGCATGCGAGCACCAAGAAAGGGAACCGCCCGAGTTTCCTGCGTGCAGCGCGACC
>JAIXVB010000224.1 GCA_027483245.1 Verrucomicrobiaceae bacterium
AGTGTGGCACGCTTTTGTGGGGCCAAGCATGCCGTGGCAGTCAGCAATGCCACCGCAGCCTTGCACCTCGGGGCATTGGCTCTCGATCTAGGCCCTGGGGATCGACTTTGGACCTCCCCCAACACCTTTGTCGCTTCCTCCAACTGCGCGCTCTACTGCGGAGCCCAGGTGGACTTTGTGGACATCGATCCACGCACCTACAATCTCAGCGTCACAGCTCTGGAGGCGAAGCTGGAGGCAGCCGCTCAAACGGGAACGCTTCCCAAGATTCTCGTCCCCGTTCATTTCTCGGGCCAACCCTGCCAGATGCAGGCCATCTCCGCACTCTGTGCCAAGCATGGCGTGCGTGTCATGGAAGATGCCTCTCACGCAGTCGGCGCGGAGTATCGCGGTGAAAAGATCGGTGGTCGTGCTCATGCTGACCTCACCATTTTCAGTTTTCATCCCGTCAAGATCCTGACCACCGGCGAGGGCGGCATGCTCCTGACCAACGACAGCGACCTCTACGAAAAGCTCATCCGTCTGCGCACGCATGGCATCACTCGCGACCCGCGTTTCATGGTCGGTGAATCAGACGGCCCCTGGTATTACCAACAAGTGGAACTGGGGCACAATGACCGCATGACGGACCTGCAGGCGGCTCTCGGTGCCAGCCAAATGGAGCGTCTGCCTGCATTCTTGGATCGCCGACGCGAACTCGCGGCTCGGTATGATCGTTTGTTAGCGGATCTGCCGCTCATCCTTCCCTGGCAGCACCCAGACACACTTTCCTCGTGGCATCTGTATGTGATCCGGCCCGATCCTGAGCGCACCTCCGTGACTCGACGTGCCCTGTTTGATGGACTGCGCAGTGCGGGCATCTCCCCACAGGTGCATTACATCCCCGTTCATACCCAGCCTTATTACCAAGGTCTTGGCTTCAGAGCCGGTGATTTCCCCGAGTCAGAGCGCTACTACAGCGGCGCTCTCAGCCTGCCGATGTATTTCAGTCTCAGTGATGCCGATCAAGATCGTGTCGTAGCTGCGCTGACCCAATGCCTTAGCGCAGCGTAAAGTTATCCGATCTTGGCGAAACAGGCCGGGGAGACGAAAGAGGTCTTAACCCGGCAGATGCCCAGCAATCAGGGCACCGTGGCGGGAGCCCCTTTCCTGTCATGACCCTCATGCCCTTTGCACCTGCCTTTATCACTCCCCAGGAAGCCTTCTGGGCGGGCGAATTTGGCCGTGACTATGTCGCGCGCAACGAACACTCCCCGCAGCGGTTGGCGAAGAACCTGATGTTCTTTGCCAAGATTCTACACTCCATCCCAGAGACCCCCGCTTCTGTGATCGAGTTCGGTGCCAACATCGGCCTGAATCTCCGCGCCCTGGGTGTCCTGCTGCCAGATGCTCATCTCACAGCCCTGGAAATCAACGACGTCGCCGTGGCAAGACTGCACAGCGATGAGGTGGCCAACGAGGTGATTCACGATTCCATCCTCACCTTCACGCCCACTCGCCAGCATGAACTTGCCTTCATCAAAGGCGTGCTCATTCACATCAACCCGGATGAGCTGCCGAAGGTCTATCGCAAGCTCGCCGAGGCCTCGACTCATTACGTCATGATCGCCGAATACTACAATCGACGGCCGGATGAAGTGAACTATCGCGGCCATGAAGGGCGGCTTTTCCGCCGTGACTTCGGCGGCCATTTCCAGGAGATCTGCCCAGAATTCCGCCTTCTCGATTATGGCTTCAGCTATCATCGTGACTTGCGCGAAGGAGCGGATGATCTCACTTGGTGGCTCTTTGAAAAGCCCCTCACTCACTGACCCCTCACCCGCAGCGCCGCCCCTCATCATCCGGGCGGATGCCGGATCCCGCATGGGCATCGGCCATGTGATGCGCTGCCTCGCCCTCGCTCAGGCCTGGCAGGATCAGGGCGGCAGCGTCGTGCTTGTCACCCAGGCGGACTCCCCCGCCCTGCTCCAGCGTCTGGCCGATGAAAACATCCACTTTCACGCGCTCCAGAGCCCTGCCGCGAGTTTGGATGATGCCCTGGAAACAGTCCAGGCTGCCCACAGCCATCGCGCACCTTGGATCGTGCTGGATGGTTATCATTTCTCTCCGGCGTATCGGCAGTCCCTGCGTGAACAGGGGCTGAAACTGCTGGTGCTGGATGACCTCGCCGACACGGACCTGTCTGCCGCCGATCTCCTCTTGAATCAAAACGCCTACGCCCAGGCGACCATGTATCCAGGCCTGCGCGCCTCCCTTTTGCTCGGCAGCCGCTACACCCTGCTGCGGCGTGAGTTTCTACCCTGGCGCGCCACCCCACGCAGCACGCCTGCCCAGGCACGGCAGATCCTCATCACCCTCGGCGGCGGGGACCCGGACAATGTCACCCTGCGTGTCCTCCAACTCCTCGCCGACTCTCCGACGCGGTTAAACCTGACGATCATCGTCGGCTCAGCCAATCCCCATTTGGAATCTCTGCGCACCAGCCTGCCGCCCCAGCACGACTGCGAACTGCGGGTGAATCCGCCAGATCTCCCCCAGCTCATGAGTCAGGCCGATGTCGCCATCACCGCCTCCGGCAGCAGTTGCTGGGAACTCGCCTGCCTCGGCGTGCCCATGCTGCTCATCGTCACGGCAGACAATCAACGTGGCGTCGCAGCCCTGCTGGCCGAGCGCGGCCTCGCCCTCGACCTCGGTTGGCATGAAAACTTCCCCACCCCCAGTAGCCTGCCCGCCATCACCGCACTTCTGGCCGATCCTGAAACCCGCGCCCGCATGTCCACTGAAGCCCGCACGCTCATGGATGGACAGGGCGCTGCGCGAGTCGTCACCGCCATGAAAACGCACCCTCTCAGCCTGCGAGCCGCCACCGCAAACGACAGTCACCTGCTCTGGCAATGGGTCAATGATCCTGCCGTGCGCCAGTCCGCCTTTCAAACCGCCCCAGTTCCCTGGGAGGGCCACCAGATCTGGTTCGCGCGCCGTTTGGCCGACAGCGATTGCCAGATCCTCATTGGAATGGACCCACAGGGCACCCCGATCGGGCAGGTCCGTTTTGAGCGTGAGGAGCATGGCTCCGCCACCGTGGACATCAGCATCGCCCCAGATCAGCGGGGAAAAGGTTACGCGCCGAAACTCCTCCGACTCGCCGTGCAGCATTTGTTTGAAGATCCCCGCTGGAAATCTGTGGAAGCCTGGATCAAACCGGAAAACACCGCCTCCCAGCAGACCTTCACCCGCGCCGGATTCCTCTGCCTAGGGGAAGAAAACGTGCGCGGTCACACGGCCATCCACTACACTCACACGCGCCATGATCCCTCCTGAAACAAGCCGTTACATCGTCGCTGGCAGTCGTCCGTGGAATCGCCCCCTCTTTGATTCCCAGCTCGTTTCCCTGCCCGGCCAGTGGGACTTTGTCGCCACCGTGGACCAGCTCACCGCCTGTTTGGAAAGCGGCCCTGCCCCACGTTACATCTTCTTCCTGCACTGGTCCATGCGCGTGCCCGATGCCCTGCTGGATCAGCATGAATGCGTCTGCTTTCACATGACCGACGTGCCCTACGGTCGCGGCGGATCCCCTCTCCAAAACCTCATCGTCCGTGGTCATCGGGAAACCAAACTCACCGCCCTGCGCATGGTTCACGCCATGGACGCCGGCCCCGTGTATGCAAAGGCCACGCTCAGCCTCGAGGGCAATGCCGAGGAGATTTACCTCCGCGCCGGTCGCCTCTCCGCCGACCTCATCCGCCAGATCGTCCAGGACCAGCCCGAACCCGCCCCGCAGACCGGAGAACCCGTGATCTTTCAGCGTCGCAAACCCGCCCAAAGCGCCCTCCCCACCGACCTGCCCGACCTCACCGCCCTGCACGACTTCATCCGCATGCTAGACGCCGAGGGCTACCCCCACGCCTTCATTGAGCACGGCGGCTTCCGCCTTGAGTTCAGTCGAGCCGCTCTTTATGATGGCCGCCTCGTGGCCGATGTCTCGGTCACTCGCACCCCACCTCCCGCTCCATGAAGAAAGTCCTCGTGATCGCCGCCCATCCTGATGATGAAGTCCTCGGCTGTGGTGGCACCGTGGCACGTCTCGCAGCTCAGGGAACCGAGGTGTACATCACCATCCTTGCCACCGGCCTCACGTCCCGACCCGATTTCGATCCCACCCAGCAGGCGGCCCTCCTGCAAGTCCACCACGACCGCGCCCGCCGTGCCGGAGCCCTGCTCGGAGCCCGCGAAGTGCGCGTGCTCGACTTCCCGGATCAAAAAATGGACACCCTGCCGCTGCTGGACATCACCCAGGCCATCGAGCGCGAAATCGCCCGCATCCAGCCCGACACCGTCTTCACCCAGCATGGGGGCGATCTGAATCTTGACCACGTCATCACCTACCGCGCCACCCTCACCGCCACGCGCCCCATGCAGGGCAGCAGCGTCCGCCGCGTCTATGCCTACGAGGTAGCCTCCTCCACCGAGTGGTCCTTTCAGAAATTCGAGCCCCGCTTCCATCCCACCGTCTTCTTTGACAT
>JAIXVB010000082.1 GCA_027483245.1 Verrucomicrobiaceae bacterium
GCTGGGCACGAGGGTTTTGCATTGAATGGTTGTCGCAGGTCCGGCTCTGCCGAGGTGAAGTTGCGCGACGATCAAATCCAGTGCTGCTGCTCCGACCTCGCTTTCGTTTTGACACATGCCACTCCAGCCGGGCGTGTCTTCGCCCACTTGCCAGTAGAGGAAGCGGATTTCATCGGGCACTTTTTCACCTGCTTCATCCAACCAAGCACGAACGCGTGGGGCGGTGGTGATGATGCAATCTGGACGATGTTCTTTTAGCCAAGCAAGGAAGGCAATGCGAACGTTGCTGTCCTCCAGATGAAGAATCGGCAGCAGAACTATGTCGGGACTGTATCGAACTGCACTGCTGACAGCGGCTGCAAAGCGCTCATCGCCAGCAGGTTCAGCCTCATTCAGCAGCACCAGGCCGATCCGTCGGCTGCCTGCTTGAACGGCTTTTTGAAACAGTGCGGTGCCCGTAGCAAAGTGGTCATTCTTGGCCCCTGGCATCGGTGGATAGCTTGCGGGTGGGTAACCGATGGTGGCCGATGGGAAATGCTCCAATAAAAAGAACAGTTTGCTGGGCAGCGCACTCGTGTTTGGCCAACACGGAAGAAGAAGGCCACGGGCGTTGCGGGTAGTCAAAGTACGCTCGAGACTGACGCCATTCAGGGTCGTATCAGCAAGCCAAAAGTCATCCAATTGATAGCCCAGGGCCGCGCCGCGGGCGCAGGCACCTTTCAGCCAGGCCATGTAACTGGGTGTCTCCTCGGCAAATTGGCGCGGGACCATGTGCAAGACCGCAATCAAGGCCTGAAAGCCCTGAGGTTTCTGAGTACGCACTTGGTCCATCAGGGCGTGCAGCGTCGCATCAGGGGTGTAGCCCAGGTCTCGGGCGATTTTTTGAATCCGCGTTCGTGTTTCGGCTGAGATTTCAGGTCGATTGCGCAACGCGAGAGAAACTGTCATCCGTGAGCAGCCTGCAATTTGCGCGATGGTTTGCAGATTGGGGCGAGGTTTGTTCAAAATGGAAAAAAGGAATGACAGTTTTTACCTATTTATGTGAAAAATGACACAAATTAATTACAATCTTCGCAGAAAACCTCATCCGATCTTTCACTTTACCGTAAAATTCTCCTTCGAAAATAAGGTTGAGTTTTAAGTTTTAGGTTCAGCTATGGAGCTTTTCCTCTATTTTAGAGGAAATCCAATCTCCAGGATCTCGATTTGAGCTTCGTGCTTTACCTGAATAAAAGCACGGTCAAATCCTGAGATTGTTGGAAGAAGAGTGAAGGAGATGACGGGTTCTCTGCTTTGACCTTCCTCAGCAGAACCGTCTTCTGCATGGGCATGGAGAATGGTGTGCAAATCTTCAGCGATTCAGACAATAGGATCACCGTGTGATCAATGTCTTCCAGCACTTCTTTACAGCGAATGATGGCGAGGTGATCTTTGAGGTGAGCTTGATCACCGCTGCGAGCTCTGACAATGCTCTCAGTCGCCGGACAGGCGCAGATGGCAGTGAAGTGCTCATGCAAGAGGGCGATAACTCCCCTGGGCTGGCGTTGAAGGTGCTGTGCGTTGCATCCGTGTGATCGGAAAAGGAATGGTGAAGATTCAAAAGAGCCACGCTCTCTGGCACAATGTTGGGTCTGACATGGGAATAGTCATGGAAGTCGGCGATACAGTTTCTTACGCGGGCTATCAGGTGCAGCCCTTTCCTTTTGCGGTGAATGACGAGATGGGCAACTCACGACGTGTTGGCAGTGGCGTTGGCGGCACGATCAATGAGGAGAGCATTGTTCTGGTCATCATGTCTGTCGGCTGCGGCCAATGCACAACGCAGATCATCCCGTGGTTTAAAGGCAATCTTTCTGTATCTAGTGTAAAGTCTAGAATATGAAAAAAGAATTATCCCCAGAAATTCAGCTTTTCTAGCTCAGGTTTGCCCTTGGTTTTGGATTTTTTAGTGCACGTCAATCGGGGGCGCAGATCCGTGAAATCTGCGCAGGATTGCTTGATTAGCCCCCATCTTTCCGAGGGGAAGTCAACCCAAAGGAAGAGTTAAAAATGTTCATGGATGGGTCCTTTGTGGTCAAAAGGTGCCCAAACAATGTAATAAAATGCATGATAATTTACTTTATCGTAAAGTCCTGGGGAAGAGGTCTTGTTTTATGGCAATTATACAATTCCAAAAGGTTTTACAACTTTACCATAAAATGACACTCATATAGCTCAGTGTGCGGAAGGTGCGAATGATTGATGTGAGTAGCAAACATCACGCTCAATCAATGATACCATGAACGCATTAACTAAAGCATTAACTAAAATAACTAGGCGGACGGCTGCCAGATGTCTCGTTGGGTTCTTCCTCATTGCATCTGGTATGGCGGCCCAGGCGCAACTGAAAGTGAGTGTGATGCCCAGTCATGCTCAGAGTTCCAGCTATGCAAAGGCAGGACTTAATGAAGCCATTACTGTTTGGGGGCGCACTTGGGGCGGAACCGGAGCGCAAACCTACACACTGGATTTCGGTGACGGAACCGCAGCGGCCACCGGCACCGTGACCAATGCGAACTACATCTCCGCCAGCCATACTTACACCACAGGTGGCTTGAAGACCTTCACACTGACGGTGACGGATTCGACCTCCGCCACTGTTTCACGTTCGGGCGTGATCCGTGTGATTGCGACACCGTTGCACACGGACCGTGTTCACATGGCGATCGATAAAGGCTTATTGTATCTCTATCAGAACTACACGGTGATCGACACGGATAGAATTTATTGGTCTTGGTATTCGCAGCCAGGTCACGACTATGACGTCGGAGCGACATCCTCCAGTATCTTGGCATTCGAAGAAAA
>JAIXVB010000653.1 GCA_027483245.1 Verrucomicrobiaceae bacterium
CGTGAGGTCAGTTGCGTGCGCCGCGACCGCACCAACACGCCCCTGCAAGCTCTGGTGGTGATGAACGATCCGCAGTTCATCGAAGCCTCTCGCAACCTCGCCCAGCACGTGATCAAAGCCGGAGGTGAGGATAACCAAAAGCTGGACCGCATCGCCGAGCGTCTGCTTTGCCGCCCGTTGAAGGCACCCGAAGCCCAGATCCTGCAAGCCAGCCTCAATGACCTGCGCGCCCACTACAGCGCCCATGCTGAGGATGCCCAAGCCCTCATCAATGTCGGCGAAACGAAACCCGACACCCAACTCAACACCGCTGAACTCGCCACTTGGACCCTGGTCTCCAGCCAAGTGATGAACCTGGATGAGGTGCTGAACAAATGAGGCCTGAGCTTCCCTGAACACCCGCTCTGCCCAAACATTGCCCCAACCTGATGACTTGAACAAAGCACTCAAAGTTCATCGCCTTTCTTGAGTTCAACCTTTCCTTTTCTAGGCCTCCTATGAACCTATCCGCCAACACCGCTCATTCCTCATCGATCCTCCAAGAGTGGAACACTTTTCAAACACGCAGGCAGTTTTTCTCGCACGGGAAAAATGCCCTGGGAGCAGCCGCACTCACCTCTCTGCTCGGCGAATCGATGGGCAATGCCTCAACCGGAGCCGTGACTCCCCATTGGGCACCGAAAGCCAAACGCGTGATCTACTTGCACATGGTCGGTGGACCTTCGCAGATGGATTTGTTCGATTACAAACCCGTCATGAAGGACTGGTATGACAAGGACCTCCCCGAGGGCATTCGCAAAGGACAACGCCTCACCACCATGACCAGCGGACAGGCACGATTTCCCATCGCGCCTTCGAAGTTTAATTTCGCGCAATACGGCAAGTGCGGCATGTGGATGAACTCGGACCTGCTGCCGAACCTCTCCAAAAATGCCGACGACATCTGCTGGATGCGTTCGCTTCACACGGAAGCCATCAATCACGAACCGGCCATCTGTGCGATGCAAACAGGCAATCAGATCACGGGGCGTCCGTGTCTTGGTTCTTGGGCCTCCTATGGCCTCGGCTCCGTGAATTCTAACCTGCCGAACTTTGTCGTGCTGATCGCCACACCGACCAATCGCGAACAGGAGCAAGCCATCTCTTCACGGCTGTGGTCGAGTGGTTATTTGCCGGGCGAGCATGCTGGTGTTTCCTTTCGCAGCAAGGGGGATCCCATCCTCTTCATCAACAACCCTCCAGGCGTGCCTAACCAGGTGCGCAAACGCACCATCGAGGGACTCAACGCGCTGAATGAACTCAATTACCAGCAGGTCGGTGACCCCGAAACACACACACGCATTCAGCAGTATGAGATGGCCTTTCGCATGCAGGCCAGTGTGCCAGAACTGACCGATCTCTCCAAAGAACCCGAGCACATTTTCAAGATGTATGGCGAGGACTCCAAGAAACCGGGCAGCTTTGCCAATGGCGTGTTGATGGCGCGACGCTTGGCAGAACGCGGGGTGAGATTCACGCAAATTTATCTGAACAACTGGGACCATCACAGCAACGTCGGAGGTCGCCTACCGAGCCAGTGCAAGGACATCGACCAGCCCTGCCATGCCCTCATTGAGGACTTGAAACAACGAGGCATGTTTGAGGACACCCTGATCATCTGGGGAGGTGAATTTGGCCGCACCATTTACAGCCAGGGCGGGCTGAGCAAAGAGAATTACGGGCGTGACCATCACCCGCGTTGTTTCACGATGTGGATGGCCGGTGGCGGATCCAAAGGCGGCGCGATCTATGGGGAGACGGATGAGTTCAGCTACAACATCATCAAGGACCCGCTGCACATCCGTGACTTCCATGCCACGGTCCTGCACTTGCTGGGCTACAATTGCGATCGCTTCTCCTACAAGTTCCAGGGCCTCGACCAAAAGCTCATCGGAGTGGAGCCCGCGAAGGTGGTGAAGGCTCTCATTGCCTAATTTTTGAATCCAGCCCTGACCTGCGCCTGCATTGCAGACCTGGTCAGGCGAGGATCTCCTTCACCACATGACCGTGCACGTCAGTGAGGCGGAAATCGCGACCGGCATAACGAAAAGTGAGTCGTTCGTGATCCAAGCCTAACAAATGCAGCACTGTCGCATGCAAATCGTGCATGTGGACTTTTCCTTCGACAGCTTGGAAGCCCAGTTCATCTGTGGCTCCATGGGCATGGCCTGCTTTCACTCCGCCACCAGCCAACCAGATAGTAAAGCCACCCGGATTGTGATCCCGTCCGGTGCCATTGCGTTCGGCATAGGGTGTGCGGCCAAACTCACCGCCCCACCAGACGAGCGTATCTTCGAGCAATCCCCGTTGTTTCAGATCTGCCAGTAGGCCAGCGATGGGTTTGTCCACAGCAGCCGCGTGGTCACCATGTTTGGGCAGGTTGCTGTGCTGATCCCAGGCTGGGTTGTTGCTATTGTCCCCATAGTTCACCTGAATGTAACGCACGCCTTGCTCAGCCATACGCCGCGCCATGAGGCATTGGCGACCGAAGTTGTCCGTCACCTTTTCGCCGATGCCATAGAGCTTTTGTGTCGCCTCCGATTCTTCCGCCAGATCCAGGGCATCTGGTGCCTTGTTTTGCATCCGCCAAGCCAGTTCATAACTCTGAATGACGGCTTCAATTTCATTGTCCCCAGGCTTTCTTTGCTGCGCATTCAGTGCGCCAAGCAGCTCATGCTGCCGACGCTGTTGCTCAGGCGACCAAACCGTGTTGACGATGTTTTTGATCGTGGCGTCCTTACTCGGCAGACCACTTCGACCTAACGGCGTGCCCTGAAAGACGGCGGGTAAAAAAGCATTGCCATAGTTGCGCGGTCCGCCATTGCCCAGACTCGGACTGATGGTCACAAAGCCCGGCAGATTTTCATTCTCTGAGCCCAGCCCATACTGCACCCAAGCCCCCATGCTAGGGCGAATAAAACTGGTCGTCCCAGTGTGCAGAAACAAGGTGGCTGGGCCATGGGCGACCCCCTCTGTGTGCATCCCATGAAGGAAACACAGGTCATCCACATGCTGATTGATGTGCGGAAAAAGATTCGAGGCCCAGCGACCTGACTGCCCATGTTGAGAAAAGTCCCAGAGCGGTCTTTTGATTCGTTGCGGAGATCCCTTACCCGTCTTGGCCACCGTGCGAGCATCGGCGATGTCGATGATCTTTTGATCGTCGC
>JAIXVB010000395.1 GCA_027483245.1 Verrucomicrobiaceae bacterium
CGGCCATCAGAGCCACGACGTCACCCACCCAAGCTCCGTCAACCCACCATCCGAGGCCCAGAGAAGGTCCACGCTCAGGAATGACGTTCCAGTAGATGTCCACCAGATGCATGAAGAGAATCCACAAACAGATCAGGCAAACGGCAACGGGATTCTTTTTCCGCGGTTGGGAAAGCAACAGAACGAAAGGGCCGATGAAGTGACCAACTACGATGAAGATCGACACCCAGCGCCAGCCCTCTGTATTACGGGTCAAGTAGAAGCGAGTTTCTTCAGTGATATTGGCATACCAAATAAGGAAGTATTGGCTGAAAGCAATGTAAGCCCAGAAGACCGTGAAGGCGAAGAGCAGTTTACCCATCAGATGATAATGCTCTTCCGTGACTACGAGTTTCAAATATCCCAAACCTTTCAGCCATGTGACCAAAAGAATCGTCAAAGCCATAGAAGCCCAAGCGCAACCGGCAAAGATGTAAACACCCCACATGGTTGAAAACCACGAATAATCCAGGGTCATCAGCCAGTCGACAGCCGCAAATGTCACTGTCAGAGCATAAAAGAGCAACCAGCGGCAGGAAAACGCACGCGCTTTAATCGTGTGTTTGATGTCGCCATCGTGGTCTTGCAACACCGACTTCTTCCGTAGACTGCGGGCAATGTGCCAAAGAATGAAGAAGTAAAAAGCAAATCGGAAATACCAGGCATCAATGTTCAGGAAGCCGAACTTTTCGACAAGGATGTGAAGATGAGGATTCTCAAGCGAATCGTGGTGGAGTTGCTCCTTGAGGGTAGTGGGCGCATGATGCGCATCCGCAGCCGTTGTTTCGTGAGCTTTATCACCTTCAGCGTGACTGGTTTTTTCGAGCTCGGTGATGGCCGCACGATGGTGATTCATCCACTCGTAGAGGTGGGTTTGCACATTTGGGACCAGGAGGGGGATGCCCAAAATCGCCAGAGGCAATGCCATGTTGGCGAGTTGTTCCCAGAGACGACGCACGGCCACACCCCAACCGGAGTTCGAAGCGCTGTGAAGCAAAATCCAGAAGCAACCACCGCAGACAAAGGTGAAAGCGAAGAAGAACGCGAACAGCCAGCTGTAAGCAAAAATGTCTGGCTTAGCGAAAAAGAAATAAGCGGATCCTGCGATGCCCAAGGCACCGACGGCTCCAAAAGCGCCAATGAGCTTGCCGCCTTTAGCGAGATCGAATTTTTCCCCGCCTTTGGGCAGATCGTTGAATGTGACGTGGTGACTCATGCCTAGAAATGCCTGCTGTTACTGGACCGACACGTTGTTTTCCTTCACGGCGACTTGCATCGCCCGGATGTATGCCACAATGGCCCAGCGATCTTGAACGGTAAGGTTGCCCCCGTAAGGACCCATCAAACCCTTGCCATTCGTGATCACATCGTAAATTGCACCATCGGCTCGATAGGCACCTGGATTCGAGGCATCCATGCTACCAGCTTGATGGAAATTGAAAGCGGTCATGATGCCGTATTTCGAAGTCACCCCTTTACCATTGCCCGAAGCTGCATGGCAAACCGCGCAGTAAATGTTGTATTGCCGCTCTCCACGTTCCAGAAGCGCCTTGCTCAACGCGATTTCTTTGGGCAAACCATCGCCGTAAAAGTCACCGATCTTTCCGGTGCTGTAATAATCAAGTCCGTTAGCGAAACCGTATTGAGGCGGTTTGAAATCGGGGGCTGAGGCTGGTTTCGAAGGCAGCTCGAATCCAACAGGAACTGTGCCCTTCACAGGGCGACGTGCTCCGAGACCATCCGCGAAGAAATCGCTCTTGGCCTGATATTTCACCTTCGCCTGATGATCCATGTCTTGGAAAATCTCAATCGGAGGCAGTTCAGATTTGCTACCACGCGTGCCAAAGGCAGCGACAACGATCGCGGCAACAAAGAGATAACTGAGGAAAAAATACTTCATGGATGCGTGTCAGAGTCGTGGGTTTAGATCACGTCTTCGACGAGTTCGATGTTTTTGCCTCCCAGCTTTTCCAGGAAGGATTTCGTCCCTTCTTGTGAAAACTTAGGATCACGCGCTTCGATGCAGACAAAAAATCCGTCATCGGAGAATTTGGCGAATCGCTTGGAAACAAACAGCGGATGATTTAGACGGGGAAGACCCATCAAAGCCAAAAGGCCAAAAAGTGTGGTAAACGCTGAAAACAAAATGGTCAGCTCAAACATGACCGGGAAAAAAGCTGGAAGCGTCCAGATGTGTGTCGGCTTCGCTTGGACAATGGTCGGATAGGTTTCCGCCAAGGTTTGAAGAAAACCAAGACCAATGTCTCCCCAGAAAGTCGTTTGGGTCAATGTCTGCAAAGTGAAGGCAATTGCTGTGCCGGTCATGCCACCGAAAAAGACGAACCAAGGCAATTTGGAACGCTTCACTCCCATGGCATGATCCATGCCGTGAATCGGGAAGGGTGAGTGGACATCCCAACGCTGATAACCAGCATCGCGGACATGCTCAGCCGCATGATAGAGCTCCTGCACGCTGTCAAATTCAGCGAGAAAGCCGTGGACTCGTTTGAGGGTGGTGCTCACAGACAGGTCTTCGTTCAAAAGTTAAGCTGTTGCTTTGGCCACATGGCGGTCAGCATAGTTCATCAAATCTTCTTCCTGGATGGATTCCTTGCCATGGTCCTCGTTGTGAGGATTTGACTGTGGAAGCACCCCCTTGACTTCGCCAATCGCAATGACCGGCAAGAAGCGCAAAAACATCAAAAACAACATCATGAAGAAACCGAAGGTGCCCAAGAATGTCACTTTATCGACCCAAGTTGCTTCATAAATCCGCCAGGAGCCTGGAGTCAGGTGACGTTCAAGGGTGGTCGCAATGATCACGTAACGTTCAAACCACATGCCTGCGTTCACACACATGCAGACGAACATCACAACCCACAAATTGTGGCGGAACGGACGATACCAGAAAAGTTGAGGAGCAAACACATTGAACCCAAACATGAAGTAATAAGCCCAGGTAGAGGGACCATAAAGGCCACGGAGCTGGAACGTTTGAAGTTCATATTTGTTCGCTCCGTAGTAAGCGATGAAGAACTCCATGCAGTAAGCGTAACCAACGATCGTTCCTGTCAGCAGGATGATCTTCGCCATGTTATCGATGTGCTTCGGTGTGATCAGATCGCTCAAACCGTAAATCTTACTCACAGGAATCATGAGCGTGAGCACCATCGCAAAGCCGCCGAAGATAGCACCCGCCACGAAATAAGGAGGGAAGATGGTGGTGTGCCAACCAGGAACGATGGAAGTGGCGAAGTCGAAGGAAACGACGGAATGAACCGACAGCACCAGCGGAGTCGAAAGCGCAGCCAAGAGCATGTAGGCAGTTTCGTAATGACTCCAGTGACGGTTGGCACCACGCCAGCCGAGAGCGAACATGCCATAGAGGAGCTTTTTCAAACCTGGTTTGCAACGATCACGCAGGGTTGCGAGGTCAGGGATCAAACCGATATACCAGAAGATCACAGACACCGTGAAGTAGGTTGAGACCGCAAACACGTCCCACAGCAGAGGCGACTTGAAATTCTGCCAGACAGCGTTGGCATTTGGAATCGGAGCCAAGAACCACACCATCCAGACACGACCCACGTGGAAGGCAGGGAAAAGACCCGCACACATCACCGCGAACAAAGTCATGGCTTCGGCAGCACGGTTGACCGAAGTGCGCCATTTTTGTCGAGTCAGGAAAAGAATGGCGGAAATCAAAGTTCCCGCATGGCCGATCCCGATCCAAAACACGAAGTTGGTGATGTCCCAAGCCCAGGCAACGGGTTGTTTCTGCCCCCAGACACCGACGCCGGTGCTGATCAGATAAACAAAACAGAATACCATGACACCCGTGAGAATCACGGACGGGACCATCAAGATCCACCAGAGCAAAGGTTGCTTGTTTTCCACGATGCCGCAGATGCGGTTCGTGATCCACGAGTAGGAGCGATTATTCAGCACCAAGGGCTCGCGATCCAGGATGCGCGGGGCACCTGTGTAAGCTTCGGCGTGTGAGTCGTGAGCGGTGGATTCCATGATTCCGGCTTAGATTTGGTGGGCACTCCAGGCGGCGACTTTGTCGGCACCGGGCATGGCTGGATTCGGGTTGCGGAGACGTGCCAGATAGCTGGTGCGTGGCTGCGTGCCGATGTATTTCAAGAGTTGATAATTGCGCGGCGAGGCTTTGGCCTTGTTCACCGCCGATTTAGGATCGGCGAGGTCACCGAAGACGATGGCATCGGCAGAGCAAGCTGCCTGACAAGCCACCTTGATTGAATCAGTCGGAACTCGGAAGTTCTTCGAGTCACGTTGCTTCTGCTTTTGGAGAATCTTGGCGGATTCGAGACGCTGAACACAGTAAGTGCACTTCTCGATGACGCCACGCATACGGACGGTGACGTTCGGGTTTTTTTGAAGCTGAACCGACTCACGAATTCCAGTCTTATCTTTCGTGGAAAGAGGTCCAAGGTAGAGCTCGTCAAGCGGGCGCTTGTTGTAATCGAACCAATTGAAACGACGAGCTGTATAAGGGCAGTTATTCGCGCAGTAACGCGTGCCGATGCAGCGATTGTAAGCCATGGCGTTCAAGCCATCGTCGGTGTGAACCGTGGCATTGACCGGGCAAACGGTTTCACAAGGGGCAGATTCGCACTGTTGGCAAGCCACAGGCTGTTGAACCATCTCAGCGTTTTCCAACTGTTCCGGAGTTGGCTCGATGTCCACATCGTCCGACTTGGCGTTTTGCTCGCCCCATGTGGAGCTCGCAAAATAACGATCCATACGGATCCACTGCATGAGACGTCCTTTACGAACCTGATCTTTGCCAACAACGGGGATGTTGTTTTCGCTCTGGCAAGCAATGACACAAGCCGTGCAGCCAAGGCACTTGCTGAGGTCGATCGACATACCCCACTGATGCTTCTTCTCGTAGTCGAAGCCTTCGGGATTCGTTTCTGTTTTGCGACCAATCTGACCTTTGTAGAGGGAGATGTTTTGAGGGATGTGTCCATCCATGCCCGTGCTTTGGGCGAAATCAGGTTTCTTCAGGAACGTGTCGAGCGTGCCTTCACGGTAAAGAGCGCGACCTTCCATCGTGTTGTGCTCTTGCGTGACGGCGAGTTCGTAAACATCACTGAGCACTTCAACTTTTGCCCCAGAAAGTGTGTAGTCGCCCACGACCTTACGCAGGGGATAAGCATTGAATCCACGAGCTGAAGAAGTGCTCTTGTCCGCATCGCCGGAACCCACAAATCCAAGTCCTTTTTGGCCGTAGCCAAGAGGGATGGTGATCGAATTGGAGACGTGCCCGGGTGCTTCAATGGCTGGAATCTTCAGCTCAGCACCATTGACGGTGATCTTGATGAATTGTCCCTCTTTGAGTCCCAGGTTGCGGAAAGTAGCCGCACCCACCCAAGCTGCATTGTCCCAAGTCAGCTTGGTGATTGGATCTGGAGCTTCTTGGAGCCACGCATTGTTTGTGTAGCGACCATCGTAAACCCCTGCGTCGGGTGTCAAAACGACTTCGATTTCTTCAGGAGAAGGAATCGTGACAGCTTTAGCTTTGGCAACGAAACCAGCCACAGCGGCGGTATTCACGACGCCTGCCGACTTCACATAACTGGATCCCTTGAGGAAACCGTCACGCAGGGTGTAGTTCCACTTCACTTCATCAAGGCTGCCCGCGACGACAGTGAACGTATCACGAACGGCCTGGTAAGCGGGATCTTCAGGAGCAGGAGCGGCAGCATCTGTCTTGGCAACTTCGGCTGGACCGAGTTTTTTGCGTCCCAGAAGCGCAAGAAGCACTTCGATCTCGCTGGCACCATCATAAAGAGGCAAGATCATCGGTTGAGTCACCGAGTAAGTGCCGTCAGCGGCGCGAACATCACCCCATGATTCGAGGTAATGAGCGAGCGGCAGGTGCAAGTCCGCAGCTTTAGCAGTGGAGTTGGCCAAGTGGCCGAGTTGCACCAATTTCACCGACTTTTCCTTCAGTGTCGCTGCCAGATCACTGGCGGCAGGAGCATCAAACAGAAGGCTGGAGGGAGTCAGCGAAATGAGGGTCTTGACGGCACCAGAAGAGAGGGCTGTCGAGAGGTCGGCAAAAGTTCCAAGCTCAGGCTCAGGCGCCCCTTGGAGAAGTTCAACCGTGGAACCATAAGCGCCCAGCGCGTTGTTGATGGAGGCCACCAAAGCATGCACTTCAGCACCGTAACGGGAACCTGCAAGAACAACGGATTTACCTTTGTGATCGATCAGATCACGAATCATTGGAGCAAGCCACTCAACGAGAGCTGCAGGTGCTTTTTCAGCCAAAGGTTTGGCCGAAACTTCACCCAATTCAGAAGCAATGAAGGCTGCTGCGACAGGAATCAGACTGGCCGCCAGAGGCTTGCGGTGATCCGCCATTCCGCCAGTAAGCGTGTAGCGATTTTCGATCGCATACAGACGATTCATCTCGCCCCCAGGAGCGTCTTTACCGCGCTGCTTGGTGTAGTGCTTGATGGTTTCACCTGCGACAGGGTCCAAGCCCAAGAAATCACAATCCAGGGAGACGATGCGAAGCGCCTTGCTGAAACGAACGAAGGTTTTCACGCCCGCACCGAGCAAATCTTTGTTCGAAAGCGATTGAGCTTCCGCACTGATCGCCTCGTAACCGTAAAGTTTGATCTGAGGCAGA
>JAIXVB010000706.1 GCA_027483245.1 Verrucomicrobiaceae bacterium
CAATGACACTCTCCGCTGTCTTTTTAGACACTTCGCGTTCTGAACCGGGGCCTCCGAAAAGGATGGCGATCTTCTTTCCTGTGATGTCGAGCATGGCGCGGAGATATGCAGTGACTCGCCCAAATGCGCAAAGACAAACATGAGCTCTTGGATTTCAAATGGCATCTGCGAGAGCCCACGGCTAGGCTTGGCTTGATGTCCGCCAGCCCTGAGCCTTCTGAAGAGGAGCTTTTCCTCAAAGCACTGGAGCTCCCCGTGAGTGAAAGGGCGGCCTTTCTCCAGCAGGCCTGCGGGGCCAATGCGGTAATGTTCCATCAAGTGGAGTCTCTGTTAGCTGCGGTGGAGGTGGAGGACTTCATGAACGTGCCGAGTGTGACGGAGTCCATGCGATCAGTGGAGGGCCGGAACTCTGAGGTTGGCAGTCCGTGCATCGGGCCCTACAAACTGCTGCAACAGATCGGGGAAGGTGGTTTTGGCACCGTCTGGATGGCGGAACAAACGCACCCGGTTCAGCGGAGAGTGGCGCTCAAAATCATCAAGGCCGGTATGGACACCAAGGAGGTGATTGCCCGTTTTGAGCAGGAACGACAAGCCCTGGCGTTGATGGATCACCCGAACATTGCTCGGGTCTTGGATGCGGGCGCGACTGAACTCGGCCGACCGTTTTTTGTCATGGAGTTGGTTCGCGGCACGCCCATCCATCGGTTCTGTGATGAGCACCTGCTCACGGCTGAGGCGCGGATTCAGCTTTTCATCTTGGTCTGCCGTGCGGTGCAGCATGCGCACATGAAAGGGGTGGTTCACCGTGATTTGAAACCCTCCAACATTCTGGTGACGCTGCATGACGGCGTGCCAGTGCCGAAGGTGATCGACTTTGGGGTCGCAAAAGCCATGCAGCGAAGGCTCACGGACAAAACACTCTTCACCCACTTTGAGCAGATGGTCGGAACGCCTCTCTACATGGCACCTGAGCAGGCAGAGCTCAGCGGTCTGGATATCGACACGCGCTGCGATATTTATGCGCTCGGTGTTTTGCTTTATGAACTGCTCACGGGTCACACGCCCTTCAGTCAGGAGGAACTGATGAAGGCCGGATATGAAGGCATGCGCCGTCTCATCTGTGAGCGTGAACCGCGCAAACCTTCAACTCTGCTGAAAACACTGGCCGCAGCCACGGTCAGCACCGTGGCCAGTCATCGGCAAAGCGAGCCCCCCAAACTCCTGGGATTGCTGCGCGGTGACCTCGACTGGATCATCATGAAGGCCATGGAAAAAGATCGTCGCCGTCGATACGACACGGCCAGCGCCTTCGCGGATGATTTGCAGCGCCACCTCGATCATGAGCCTGTGTTAGCTAGACCTCCGAGCACCTTCTATCGTCTGCAAAAACTGACTCAGAAGAACCGGGCGGCCTTCATCACCGTCACACTCGTCGCCTTGTCCTTGCTGGTGGGTTTAGTGACCAGCACGACGCTATATTTTCGTCTGCGCGTGGAAAAGGCTCAACGCGCTGTCGAGTCCGCCCAGTTTGCCATCATGAGCGGTGAGGATGAATGGATCACGGCAGCGGTCCGCGAGTGTGTTTCTGCGGGTGTGCCGCAGACTTTCATTGGTCTGCTCAAAGCGGAACAGCACTTGATCCAAGGGCGTCTCCACGAAGCGATCGCCACGCTGGAGGCCTTGGTGCAGGAAGCTCCCAAGAGCATTCCTGCGCGTGCTCTGTTGGCCACGGCGCATGATTTGGCCGACGATACACCCCGTTATCAGCGTGTCATGGCTTTGCTGGAGGATGCGGTGCCCGTGGGGCGTGAGGACTTTCTCATGCTCGGTCATGCTCTCAGCCACAGTTCGGAAGAAGCGGAACGTCGGCGTGGGGTGCAGTTCATGGCGCACGCGATTCATGAGATGCGGGACTCGCCCATGGCGCGTGTGCTTTTGGCCGAGGCACGCACTCGACTCGCCGTGCACAGTCGGTCGCTGAGTGAAATCCAGGAAGCCATCACGGACATCAATGCCGCCCGAGGTTGGCAACGCAATGGCATCGGAGTCTTGGCCATCAGCGCCTGGGCTCACGCGGTGGGAGCCCAGATCGCCACGGAGCATGAACAGCCAGACCTGCGGCAGCAATACCTGGTCATTGCCAAAGCGGATGGGCTTCAACTGGCAGGCTTCAACAGCTACTATGCGGAGAAGTATCTGAAGCTGCAGAAGGTCATCTTTGATCAGCTAGGCGTGCGCCCTTGACCCGCTGGTTGATTTTTTTCGGCGAAAAAACAAACGCATGATCCGATGTCACCACGGCCTGCGCATGGGGCTGTGTTATGAATGCTTTTCCCGACTCCAGAGGTTCCCTCCGTCACAATCTCCTCCTCAGTGGCCTTTTGCTGTCCCTTTCCACCGCAGGCGCATGGTTGGCCACTCAGTCCGGTCAGATCTCCGGGGCGCATGGGGTGCCGATGAGTCTGCTGTTTGTTCTCCTGATTCATCCCTTCGCCCTGGCGGCCTGGTTTTTCTGTGGGCTGCCAGGACTGGGTCTTGCGATTCAAAGCGTGGCTCAGGCTGTTCAAGAACATCGCTGGGCAGGTGGGGTCGCTGGCACCCTGCTCGTGGTATTGAGCTTGGCGGGTGGCATCCTTTGCTTTTGAATCTTCTCATGGACGACATCACACTCATTCTTCAGGCCTGTCATGAGGGGAAACCTCACGCGGCGGATCAGCTGCTGGCAGCGGTCTATCAGGAGTTGCGCCTCCTCGCTGCCGCAAAGATGTCCCGCGAGTTGCCCGGCCAAACGCTCCAGGCCACGGCTCTGGTTCACGAAGCTTGGCTAAAGCTGGGAGATGCCACGTTTCAAAATCGCGCGCACTTTTTCGGTGCTGCCGCTGAGGCCATGCGCCGCATCTTGATCGATCGTGCGCGTAAACGCCAAGCCGTGCGTCACGGGGGAGGTCAAGAACGCGTCGATCTCGATGGTTTGGAAATCGCAGCGCCGGTGATTCAAGATGATGAATTGCTCGCCGTGCACGAGGCGCTGGACAAGTTGGCGGCGCACGATGCCCGCAAAGCGGAGCTGGTGAAGCTCCACTACTTTGTGGGCCTCACCTTTGCGCAGGCGGCGGAGGTTCTGAACATCTCAGAGCCGACCGCCAAACGCGACTGGGCCTATGCACGCGCCTGGCTGCATCGGGAAATCTCCGCTCAGGCGTGATCAGGATCAGACGTTGAAGCGCCATTCCACAACGTCTCCGTCTCGCATGACGTATTCTTTGCCTTCGATTCGCAGCTTGCCTGCTTCACGGGCTTTCGCCTCAGAACCCAGGGTCGTCAGGTCATCAAAATGAACGATTTGTGCGGCGATGAAACCACGCTCGAAGTCACCGTGGATGACACCCGCTGCTTGCGGTGCCTTCATGCCTTTGGTGATGGTCCAGGCGCGGGTTTCTTTTTCACCTGTGGTCAGGTAGGTCTGGAGACCGAGCAATGAATACACACTCTTGATGAGCAGATTCACACCGCTGTCATCCACCCCGAGGTCAGCGAGATAAGCCTTGGCATCTTCTTCAGGAAGTTCCCCCAGCTCACTCTCGATCGCGGCGCTGACGACACAGGCGCTGGCAGCGTGAGCATGTTTCACATACTCACGCACCTTGGAGACCTGCGGGTGTTTGTCCGGTTCTTTGGAGGCGTCGGCCAGTTCGGCTTCACCCACATTGCAGGCGTAGATGCAGGGTTTGCCGCTGAGGAGGAAGAAGGATTTGAGGAGTTTTTTCTCCTCGTCGTTCAGTTCCAGCGTCACTGCAGGTTTCATGGCATCCAGGTGAGGCATCAATTTTTCACACAGCGCATGTTCTGCCTGGGCTTCTTTGATGCCGCGCTTGGCGTCCTTTTCCGTGCGCGACCTGCGCTTGGAGACGCTGTCCATGTCGGCCAGGATCAACTCGGTATTGATGACTTCGATATCGCGGATGGGATCGACGCTGCCATCCACATGCGTGATGTCGCCATTTTCAAAGCAGCGCACGACGTGCACGATCGCGTCCACTTCACGGATGTGACTGAGGAACTTGTTGCCCAGACCTTCTCCCTGGCTGGCACCTTTCACCAGTCCGGCAATATCCACGAATTCAATCGCGGCCGGGACCAGTTTTTGGGAGCCGCTCAGCTTTGACAGCACGGCCAGACGCTCATCAGGGACGATGACGACGCCTTGATTGGGCTCAATGGTGCAAAACGGATAATTCGCTGCCTCCGCCTTGCGGGTGCGGGTCACAGCGTTAAAAAGAGTTGATTTGCCTACATTGGGCAGGCCGACGATTCCAGCTTGGAGCATAAGGGCCGCGAGGATAGCGGTGCATCTGGCATCTGCGAACGAAAAGTGCAGCGAGAAAGTCTGGGGGAACCTTTCAACGCTCGGCTCGACAAAAGGGTCCATCTCGGCTAGAAAACCGCCCGCATGTCTTCCCCCTACCTTTTTCGCCATCTTTTCTGCACAGCCCTTCTGTGGGTCCTGGGCTTAACGGGTGCCTCTGCGCAGTGGTTCATCTATGAGCTGCGCTTCACGCCTGAGGCAGATTCCGTGAATTTCAGCTTTTACTCCGGTGCCTACGTCATCGCGCCTGCTCAAGGCGGTGCAGCGACGATCATCCTGACGACTGAAGAAGCGGGCCGTTTTTATGCCGTCGCTGAGGAAAGTGGGAAATTTTTCGTGGCGGCGAATGCCCAGGCTCGCAAGGCGGTTTTTTCAGCAGCGGCCCTCACAGGCACTTCCCAGGCGTTCTACTCAGCTTCGGGTTATTTGAATCGCTCCCTGCTTCTGAAGGGTCCCTCCGGGGCGCGCTCCTGGCGTGTGGCGGAGCAGATCACAGGTCGGCTCATGGCCAGTGATGATGAATCCGAACGCGGTC
>JAIXVB010000092.1 GCA_027483245.1 Verrucomicrobiaceae bacterium
GCCTTCCACGAGAACGCTGGTGATGCCGCGCTGAGCTAGATCACGCATGGCCTCGGTGAAGGAGCCGGTGTTTAAAAGGATCGTGCGTGCGGCGTGTTCATCGCTGAACAAACGTGCCTCCGCAGGCAAGTCACCGCTGCGACTCAGGACAATGCGCCAGGGTTGCGTCTTGGCTGATCCATTTCTCAGGGTGAGTCGTGGGTTGTCTTGACGAACCGTTTCCGCACCGACCAGAATGGCGTCCACCCGAGCCCGCAAGCCCTGACTATGCTCACGCGCAGCCTCACTCGTGATCCAGGGTCCTTCACCGGGTGGACGTGTGATTCGACCATCCAGACTTTGTCCCGCTTTTGCGATCACATAAGGCAGGCCGGTGGTGATCCATTTCGCAAAAGGACGAATCAAGGTCAGGCACTCTTCTTCAAGAACGCCCGACGTGACTTCAATTCCGGATGACTCAAGAACACTGCGCGCACGCCCGACATGATGAGGATTCGGATCTTGTGCCCCCCAGACGACACGTTGCATCCCCGCTTCACGAATCGCCTCCGTGCAAGGCCCCGTGCGACCTTGCGTCGAGCAGGGTTCCAGGGTCACATACAGCGTCGCACCACGAATGCGTTCTGGGTGCTTAAGCCGCGCCGATTTCAGAGCCTCAATCTCAGCGTGGGGCTGCCCTGCTCGCGAGTGATAACCTTCGCCGATCACTTCGCCATCGGCCACGATGATGGATCCCACGGGTGGATTGGGGCTGGTGAAACCGATCCCGTGGCGCGCCTGGGCAACAGCAAGGCGCATCCAGGCAAGGTCGGTTTCATCGGGAGGAGATCTCATGGTCAGGGCTGCTGACATAGCGTGCTGAGATTCGGCGGACAAGACAAGTTTCAGCTCGATTCTCACAGTCCTGCTCGTGATGATGCAGGAAATGAAACCTGCTGATAAAACCACGCTGTATCGTGAACTGGCGAAGCTCACGCAGGCAGACTTTCACCTGGATCGTTCATTGACACTCTTGCTGGGTCAAAAGACCTCCCCAGGGCGCAGAGCGTTTCTCTTGGGCATGCAACGTGGGCTTTCAGAGGGCAAGAGCGTTTCTGAATCCGTTCGCGAGCACAGCAGCCACCTCGTCACCGGCCTTGAACTGGCCTTGATCGAATCCGGTGAGCGCAGTGGGCAACTCAGCTCAGCTTTTCATCATCTAGCGCGATATTTTGCCTCGGCGGAGAATGCCGCACGGCAGATGCGTGGGGCCATGATCTATCCTTTGATCCTGCTTCATTTGGCCATCCTCTTGCCTGAGATTCCCGCCGCGATCGTGCGAACGGAAGGCCCTGGATTCACCGTGCGAATTCTGATCATGGTGGGTGCTCTCTGGTTGCTGCTCGCTGGCATTTACGTGGCCTGGCTGAAGCTTGAAGAAAGGGCGCTCACCTCAGCCTCTGTGGACCGCTGGCTGAATCGTGTGCCCCTCATTGGCCCCGCCAGACATCACTGGGCCATGGCTCGATTCTGCCAGGTGTTTCATTCAGGTTTGTTGGCCGCATTGCGAATGTCTGAGATCACTCGGCTGGCGGGTGAAGCCGCCCAATCTGGACTGATACGCGCCGCTTCTCATGAAGCCGCTGATAGCATTGAACTAGGCGAGCAACTCTCCCTGTCCCTTGCTGATACGCAGGTGTTTGATCCGCTCTTTATCAACGCACTCGCCACCGCCGAAGAAGTGGGCAAGCTGGATGAAGAAATGGCACGCTGGACCACGGCTGAAACGCTGAGTGCCAGTGAATCCATTGAACGCGCTTCTCTCTGGTTACCCAAGATCGGTTATGGCCTTGTGGTGATCTTTGTGGTCTATCGGATCTTTGGCATGGTGCAGGGTTACTACGGTGGCATGCTGGAGCAGATCGAGCGCCTATGATCACTGCCAGGTGGAAGCCGCATCCGACTGAAAATGAGCCCGCATGGACTCCAGGTCCTGCGGATAAAAGGTCTTCTCTCCCTGACGAAACGACCCCAGCTCATACGTGTTTCGATCTCCTGTCCAACCAACCTCCTTCCACAAGATAAACGCAGGCTTCGGCATGCCGCCAAAGCGACAATCGTGGGCCTCGATACGGCCTCCCGTTGCGGTGAGATTGAGGTTCTGTGTTTCCACTCGATCCATCGTGAGTGCTGCATTGATACTGACACGAATTTCTTGTGGGGCACCTTCACGAAGGAGCTTCACTCGACTCAGCTTCAAGTGGCAGTGCCCATTGATTTCCAGATCGGCCGCACCATCCACCACCAAAGCTCTCTGGGCTCGGCTGTGAATGACGGCATCCGTTAAGGAGTGTTCATTGCTGCCGATGAAGAAGAGATCAAAGCCCACGCAATCGCGGATGATGACGTTGCGATAATGACTGACGCTATCACCCGTATCCGTGATGCCCGTGGCATTGCGTTCGCTGACGAGTCCTTCCACCCGAATCTCACAATCGTCGTGGGCACTGATGCCATCGTCGCCACATTCGATGCACTGGATGTTTTCAAAGACCACGTTTCGGCACCAACCATGTATGTTTGCCCCATCGTTGTAAACATGGGTGGCCGTCAGATTTCGAAGCGTTAAATGCTCACAGTGACCCGCGACAATCAGACCATTGGAGCGCACGGGCATGCGGATCTTGGTTTCAGGTTTGGCGCGAAGAAAGAGAGCATCTTCGGATTCAATGTAGGTCCATTCATTCAGCTCTAGATCCTTGGGTTGTTTGAAGTCCGCACGCTTGCCCTTTGAGCACTGGCCCATGCGCTGCATTTGCCCGTCAAACAGCAGGTAAAATCGTGCCACAGTCTCTTTCACCAGCTTGGGTGTGTTCGGATGTCGCCAACGATACAGATCTTCACCCAGGTTTTCCCAGGTTTTCAGATCCACCGCATCGCTGCCATCAAGGGTGCTGCCTTGTCCATCGATCACGATGGGTTTTCCCTCAGCGCCACTGCGATTCGTGAAATCAACACTCTCATGATAGACACCGGGTTTGAGCAGGATGGTATCGCCAGGACGTGCATGTCGGATGGCTGACGCGATGGTTTTAAACGGGCCTTGCTCGCGATCCACCCAAAGTTGGTTATCCCGTTTCGCCGGAGTTGCTGGGGAAGTGTCCGCAGCGACGCTCTGAGATGCTTTCCACTCCGCATAGGCTGCCGCATTTTCACCTTCTGTCACTTCGCTAAAACTGGCGGGTTTTTGAGGCTGTTTCCAAACCGCGAAACTGTGAGCCGTAAGCTTGTCTGGTGCAGGCTCGCCGAAATCGCGCAGGGCATTTCCCACAACTCTCCACCCCCAATCGGCATCAGGCCTGAGATACTCGCCCACGAATTCAGCAAAGCGTTTCCTCAAGGCTTTGAGCGTTGCGTCTCGTAAAGGGTCAAGGGCGGGGTTCCGTGTCCGCGCCATGTTGGCCAGTGAGGCCGCAGCTCGATTGGCAACAACGACATCGTGATGCCCTAGCAATCGGATCAGAGCATTCACGGCCTCGGGTTCATGACGAATGTTGCCGTATCCTTCGGTGGCGAGGTAACGAGGATAGGTGCTGCCTTTCTTGAATGCGGCCTCAAAGACCGGCAGATCACTCGCTTCGGCTACAGAGGCGAGCGCTCTGAGTGTGACGATGCGCACATCTTCACTTTTGGAATGCATGGCGGCCTCTTGCAAAATCGCTCGTGGAAAAGGCTTCAGGCGCAGCAACGTGGGCACGACACTTTCTCGAAAGGGATGGCGTCCGAACTTTTCGATGGCTGCGAGGAGAGCTGGAGCGCTGTTCGGTCCATGAACTGAACGCAGGCATTCCGCCGCCATGCAGCGAATGCCATTTTCAGAATCGTTCAGCGCGGCTTCAAGGAGAGCGATCACAGAGGTCTTATCGGCAGCGATTGTGTGCTCAGCCACCAAGGCCTTCAAAGTCAAGCGCCGTTGCACCAGATTCCCCTTCTCCGAGAGTGGCTTCAAGAACTCCACAGGAGCCGTGAGTTTGCCTTCGATGATTTGTGCGAGCGCTTTGCAGACCTTGGCGAGGTCAGTGCCGGTCAGCGCTTCCGATGTCTGATCGGGAGTTGCACTGCGACTGGCGAAGTGGGCATCTTCATTGAGCGCGATGATGGTGCGGAGGCCTTGAGCTTGGAGGGGTTTCCACTTTTCTGCATGGGCAGAGCTGGTCAGGAAAGTGAGCTGTGTTTTTGTATCGCGAATGAGCCACTGCACCTCTTTGATCGCTGCGCTTTGCAGCTGGCCAGAGCTGTTGCCATTGACCATGAAGAGATCGACGATGTTTTCTTGAGCCCAGGTTTCGAGATCAAAATGCATCATGCCCGCCGTGCGCATGAGTTCAGGTACATTCCAAGGCTGTGGTTTGCGAATGTCATGCGCACTGATGAAGATGCCGAGCTGTTTGTGATGTCGGCTCATTTCGGCTTTTAACTCACGAAGGAAGGCCGTGACATATTCGCCTCGCAGTCGATGCCAATCTTCCTTGCTGGCATACCGCGTGAAGGGCTCACGGGTGATGTCCAGTTTGTAGCGCCGCTTGAACTCTTCGACAATAGGAGGGCTGTAGCCGAACTCGTCTTGAAAGCGCATCGAGTAATTTTCGACGTAGGTCAGAAAGGTGATGCCATCGTAGCCACAGCGCAGCATTTCATCCACGTGCATTTGAATCAGCGCTTTCCGCGCTTCTGGGTAGGCCAGTTCGATGGGGCCCCCTTGCTTGCGAAAACCCTGACGATCCACCGGCACCCATTCGGGATGCAACAGGCGCAGTTTCGATTCTGCATTGGCTGGGTAATCGCCGAATCCTGGTGTGTCTGCCTGCGCACCCCAATCAAACAAAGAACCCACACCCCAGATTTCCATGCCGCGTTTCTTCGCCGCCTTCACCGCCAACACATCCGGATCCACTTCGCGATACAAACGGCGCATCCATTGCCAAAACGAATAATAGCGGCAATTCTCAGGTCTCTCCGCCATCGTTTGCACCCAGAGCGACTCTTCCAAACCGCGCCAATAAACACGCTGCGCACCACAGGCAACCTGGAGGAACTCAAAGGTGTCCTCAATGCTTTGCGGGGAATCAATCGGCAATGAAGAACCAAGCCAGTGATTGTCTCCGGTGGAAAGGTAGGCATCAAGGATGGGCTGTGCCGACAGCGTGGTGCAGGCAAGAAGACTGAAGAAGCTAACACGAAAGGGCATGGACGAGAATCAACGTCGCTCACGGGCCGGGCTTTACGTTGCAGGTTGATTCGAGCTGTTCATGCTGAAATTCATGTCAGACAAGATCCCAGATCAGGCACCGTTTGCTGCCTTGTTATTGGCGGGGGGAAGATCTCGGCGAATGGGACAGGACAAAGCACAGCTGCTGTGGAGAAACCGTCCACTCTGGATCCTTCAGTTTGAAAAACTACAGGCGTTGAATCCTACGCGTCTGCTGGTGGCCTGTCGAAAAGAACAGGGTTTGCAGGATTCTAGGAACAACCCAAACGAGGTGACCACTCACTCCTTGGACTGCGAGTGGCTGTTCGATCCGCCCTACGATGAGCTCGGTCCTCTCGGAGCGATCGAGCGTGCTTTACGGACCGTTCAAATGCCCCTGCTCACACTCGCCGTGGACATGCTCGGGATGCCGTCGGCTTTTATGCAGACGCGTCTGCTCCCTCAAACAAAAGCTCAACAAGGTTACTTCTTCGAGACACCCCACGGGTTCGAGCCCATGACAGGACTCTATGTGCCTGCGATGCTGCCCGTCATCCAAGAAGCTGTCAGCCAGGGCAGGCTTGGTTTGCAGTCGGTGCTCACAAATTGCGTGCGCAAGGGGCTTGCGCATTCAGAACGCCTATCGACATCGGATCTTCCTCTGTTTGCCAACGCCAACACACCCGAGGAATGGGACCATGAAAAAGGCAGGTCGGATTGACCTGCCTTTTTCAACGTTTTTTAGAGAATCCAGGATCTATTTGAGAGCCTTGTCCTCAGCGCTCACTTTTTTCTTCTTTTTGGCTCCCGCATTGCGCAGCGCCTTTGGAATCGGATCCTCTTTCTTCTGCAAGGCACGACGCAGCTTGCGCAGAGCGATGTTTTGCAGCTGACGGATACGCTCACGAGTGACGCCGAACTCTTGGCCAACTTCTTCGAGCGTGCGTGGCTTTTGACCTGCCAAGCCGAAACGAGCGTCGATGATTTTTCGTTCACGCTCATCCAGCACGGTCAAAAGACCATCGAGCTGGCTGTGCATGTTCTTATGACTCAGAAGATCGAACGGCGTCTGGGCATTTTCATCCCCCACGATTTCACCAAACTCCGTGCTGTCGTCATCACTGATTGGCGCATCCAGAGAGGCGGGGCGCATGGATGCCACCTTGAGCTGACTGAGCTTGGCGCGATCAATGCCGATTTCTTCAGACAATTCATCGTCGGTCGGCTCACGTCCAAGTTCTTCAGACATCGCCATGGCGACACGGCGCATCTTGCTGATCTTATCCACCATGTGGACAGGCAGACGAATCGTCTTGGATTGATTGGCGAGCGCGCGCTTGATGGACTGTTTGATCCACCAAGCAGCATAGGTGGAGAGTTTGCCGCCTTTATTGGGGTCAAAGCGCTCCACCGCCTTCATCAGGCCGATGTTACCTTCTGAAATGAGATCCAGGAGAGGCAGGCCGTAATTGGCGTAATCCTGGGCGATCTTGACGACCAGCCGGAGATTCGCACGAATCATGTGTGATCGTGCTTCAGGGTCGCCGCGCTTGATGCGCTCGGCGAGTTCGACCTCCTGCTCGGGGGTCAGCAAGTCGGTCTTGCCGATCTCCCGCAGGTAGATCTTGATACCTCCGTCGAGTTCCATGTTAGACATTACAGATTTAAATACGATGCAGTTTTGCTTTTCTTGAATCCCCGCTGAAATGCAGGGGGTTGGCAGCCTAGCATAAGGATGACTGACTTTCTCCTCATTTTTTCAAAGCAACTTTTCTGCCAAATTTGTGGATGTGGATTGATGCCCCAGATTCATGGGAATCTGGAACGGACTATGACACCTTGGTTGAACTAAAGTTTGAAGGAACCGTCAACAAAATTTACAAAAGTTTTTAACTTTGATTAATCAATCCGCATTTTCAGGGTTTCTTTCGGGTCTTATTTGCAAAAGATCGGCGGAGCCCTGTTTCGCGAGTTCAATTCGAAAAATCCCATCTTGCCAGATTCTTTCGTTCTGCTATGACTTAGGCTTAGATGAAGCAAAACGTGTTTAAAACTTCGCCGCGCCTGATAAATCAGGTTTTCTGAAATTTTAAACATTTTCTGCTAATTCTAAAAAATATCTTGCAGCTCTAAGATATTGCGGATTATTATAACTTCAATCGCGGGTATAGCTTAATGGTAAAGTTCTAGCCTTCCAAGCTAGCCATGTGGGTTCGATTCCCACTACCCGCTCCAGTAAAGTTTAATTCCTCCCCTATCTGCTGCCATGAGAGTCTTTCACACTCTACGTCAAACTGTCTGCCTGCTCGGCTTGGTCATCCTGGCCTTCGCATCTGCCCAAGCACAGACCAATTCATGCGCTGACATCGCCAATGACGTGGCTTCTGCGATCCAGAAGGACCCATCGAAGACTCTGATGATTGTGGAAGATGCTCTCGTGATCAATGAGACGTGTGCTTGTGAGATTATCAAGGCTGCCATCGTTGCCTCCAAAGCCGATGCGACTCTGGTGAATCAGATCGTTCAGACAGGCATATCGGTAGCCCCTAAAATGTCCGGGATCATCATGGACTGCGCCACCACAGCCTCCCCTGGGACCTCCATCACCAGTCAACAGCAAGAGATGACGGTCGTCGATTCTGCCAAGAATCCTGTGAAGAACCCTCTCCCCACACCGGTGGCCCCCGTTGAAGAGGACTTCACACCTGTCCCATCGAGCATTCGTGGCATCTACCTGATTCAGCCGCCTGCTTCGGGCTTCGTCCGTTGCGACCCCAAAAATCGCAAATGCAACAACGTGCCGACCTCGCCTTGCAATTGCACGCCTAACTACAATTGATTCGTCTGCTGAATCATTGTCTCAACCCGAGAAAACCCTTTATGCGCCTGCCCACATCTCTGTTTTGTGCTGTTGTGTTTGGCACATCGGCTCTTTCAGCCTTTTCCCAGGGGCTCACGGCGGTTCGAGACTTTTCGGGTGACTTCGGTGAGGACCAGCCTCTGACTTGGAGTCTCACCACTCGTGGTGGTTATGATAGTTTGAGCTATTCTGTCCCTTCACCTCTGCTCCAGGATTTTGAATCCTATTACATTCAGGGTGGTGTGGGTGCGACCTACACGGATGCAGATCAAACCACCCCCTGGAGCATCGATCTCGACCTGGGATCGATTCATTATCTGGATGGAATCCCGCGTTACGACGATACTTTTTATAACGCCCGCATTGCCTTCAGCATCGCTCACCAGATTTCTCAGCGTCTGAAAATCAGCAATAATTTTTACCTCTCGTATGAGGCCGAGCCCAACGTGGCAACTGGGGCCTCCACGACGCTTTACAACGGTCAATACTTGTATGGCTTCAATAACTTCAATGTGAGCTACGCGTGGTCACAGCGTTTCTCTACCACCACCTCCCTCACGGTGGATGGCATCAGCTATGAAGATGATGTCGTGGGCAGTTTGGAAGATCGCCTGTCTTATTTGATCGCTCAACAGTTCAGCTACGCCTTGACGAAGCGCACCAGCCTCACGGCTGAGTATCGTTACCGGATCACGGATTACCGCGACAGAGATGATGTCGATGCCACTTCACATTTTGTTTTGGCCGGTGTCGATCAGGCCTGGAGCGAACGTTTCACAGGTTCCTTCCGCGCAGGGGCTGAGTTCTTCAAATCAGACCGTTCGAACTCGGCGGCTCCTTACGCCGAAATGGCACTCAGCTACCTGGTGGCTCGCAAAACCAGCGCTCGTTGGTTTGGATCTGTCGGTTACGACGCTGCTGAACTGGGCGGCTTTGACAATCGTTACGCCCTCCGCACTGGCATCAACGTGAATCATCAAATCAGCAAACGTGTCGGCATCAACGCTGGCACCTCTTACGCCTACAGCACCTTTGACGGCGGTTTGGGTGCTGATGTCGAAGAACACACCCTGCTGCTTTCCACCGGCTTGTCCTATCAAGTGCTCGAGAACCTGTCTCTCGATGCCCGTTACTCTTATTCCGTCCTTCAATCCGGAGACGCCCTGCGCGAATTCAATCGTCACAATGTCTCAGTCGGCGTGACTGCATCCTTCTGATTTAACGTTCGTTTTCCCAACAGCCCAAATCAGCCGCCAGCGGACAGCCTCGTGCTACCGCTGGCGGTTTGCGAAAAGGCAAAAGCTTAATCTCTCCAGATATTTAAACTCGTCATGACTGACACCGGCTCTGATCTTCAAAGACACGCCATGGATTCCTGGCAAGTGATTCGGAATCGATTTGGGATGATTCTGCTCTCCTTTCTGCTCGTCTTCGCCACCGCGGCGATCCTGACTTACATCATGCCTCGGAAATATCGTGGGCGTGTGGACATGCTGATTGAACGTAAAACAGACAAGGTTGGCGTCTTCGCGCGCAATTCCGATGAGTTCATGGCACCGAGTGATGTGGTGATCAAAAACCAATTTGAAACCATCACCAAACCTGAAACGCTTTATCCGGTGGTTGATAAACTCGACCTGCAAAAGCGCTGGGCATTGCCGAATCGACAAGCTGCACTCGGAAGACTGCGCGGGAACCTGGAAACTCAATCCAGCGTGCGCTCTGACTTCGTGACGATTGAGTTTTATGATCAGGACCCCAACATGGCGGCCGAGATCGCCAATGCGGTGGCTGCCAGCTACATGACCCGTCGTGTGGAAGTGGACTCCAAGCAGAAACAAGAAGCTCTGGTCGTGCTCGAAGCACAAATCACCGAACAGGAACAACTCCGCGACCAGGCGAGGCTAAAAATGCAAGAGGCCAAAAGAAAGGGCGGCATTGTGGGCGAATGGGTCTCCAACGGTTCCAGCTCGCTGACTCCAGGCTCCGATCTGCGGACCACGGGTGAGACCATGTATGCTACGCGCGAACAGGCCCTTTTCATGGCGGATCAAGAAATCCAGGGATTGGGAGCAGAGATCGATCAGCTCTCGAAGCTAAATGGAGATGAACTCGTGGCGCGCGCATCTGGCTTGAAATTGGAAAGTCAGAACGTCTCGGGAATGACCGCCGAATTGCAAAAACTTTTGGTGACTCGCGAGGGGCTGGCCAGCTCCGGACGGGGCCGTTTGCACCCTGAGATCATCGGTGTGGATAAACAAATCACGACTTACAAAGAGCTGATTCTCGCCGCCGCCAAAGATCATTTGGCGGGCCTGCAAAATCGTCTGGATGCAGCTAAAAAGCGCCGTGAATCCCTGGTGGCCTCGAATGAAGACGCCAAACTGAAGCTGATGGACCAACAGTCCGCGAACAATGATCTCGATACCGCCAAGGACGAGGTCTCCTACATTGAAGACATTCTCTTCAAACTTAAATCCAGCTACACCGAGACCAAGGCAGGTCTGGAGATCGTCAAATCCCCAGCCACCATCTATCAACAAGCCGAACCCGAAGGCCGACCAGCGAAACCCAATGTGCCTCTAAATCTGGCTGTGGGGGGGGTGCTCGGGCTGATGTTTGGCATTGGCCTCGCTTTCTTCCTCGAATACATGGATACCACGGTAAAGAGCCTGGACGACGTGGAGCGCTTTCTGGGCGTGCCAGTCCTGGCTGTGATTCCGAAAGATGTCGGGGTTCTGCATCGGACCAGTGGTTTCAACCCTGACGCCGAGGCTTACCGCATTCTCAGGACGAACATTGAGTTCAATCGACAGAGTCCCGTCGCGAACTGCATCACGGTCACCAGCGGTGGGGCGGGCGAGGGTAAATCCACCACGCTCTGCAATCTGGCCAACATCTGTGCTCAAGGTGGCTACAGCGTTTTGCTCATTGATGCCGACTTGCGCCGTCCGCGCATGCACACGTTGTTTGATGTCAGCAATGCGGTCGGGTTAACCAACTTTTTGACCACGAATGTGCAGCTGGAAGAAGTGGTGGTTCGGACTCCGGTGGAAAATCTTTATTTCCTGCCCAGCGGCATGTTGCCTGCGGACAGTGCAGGCGTTTTGAACTCTCAACGCATGACGGATTTGATCGCAGATGCGAAAAGCCGCTTTGATATTGTGCTCATCGATTCACCTCCGATTCTGGGTGTCAGTGATGCTTCCGTGTTGGCGAATGTGGCCGACTTAACGATGATCGTGGTTCAGCATCGCAAGCTGCCACGTCACATGCTCCTGCGAGTAAAGCAGACGGTCGAAAACGTCGGGGGCACGGTGCTCGGCGTGGTTCTGAACAACGTCGATGTGAGCAGCGATTCGCAGTATCAGTATTACACGAGCTACTACACCTACTACTCACCGAACAACAATCCCGCGACTGCCAGCGGAGCCAAATCTGAGAAGCGTAAAAAGCGGACTTCCCAGGGTCATCCGGCAGAAGTAGCATCACATTCGAACGCACCACGTGGTGATCTTTTCTAACCGTCTCTCTTCAAGTTATGAAACACGTCCTTCTTTGCCTCATCGTTAGCGCGAGTCTTGTCAGCCTGCGTTCCGCACAGGCCCAAAGCGGCGAGTTGCCACTGCGTCCTGGGGATCGCATCACCATCACGGTCGGGGCGATCCCTGACAATGAAGTCGCCCAGATCCGCGGTGTTTACACCGTCAGTGACTCGGGCACGATCAATCTGCTCCACATCGGTCAGGTGCGTGCTTCAGGCCTGAAACCTTCTGCCCTACAGCTCTCCATCGAGGAGACGTATCGGTCACGTGAAATTTACACACGCCCCAACGTGCTCGTTTCCATCGACAGTGTCGGTGACGCAACGATGCGCCAAGTCACCATCACCGGGGTCAACAAACCAGGCGCGGTTCCGTTCAAACAAAACATGACGCTTTCACAGGCGATCATGACTGCTGGTGGACCCACCCCTTTTGCCAGCATGAGAAAAGTGAAGCTGATCCGCGCCGGCAGAGCGCCAACGGTGCACAATCTCTCCAGTGGCAGCGGCAATCCAAGTGTGGATGTGCAAGTGCAGCCGGACGACCAGATCATCGTGCCCGAATAATCCCGTGGCACGCAAACCGGCTGATCCCAAGCTGAAAGCCGCCTTTGATGAGATGCGGGCGATTTATGCCGAGTTGGAGCAGCGGCCACTGCAGCGGGACTGTCAACTGCGCGGCCAATGCTGTCATTTCCGACTCACGGGAAGGACACCATTTTTAACGTTGGGGGAGGCTTTGTTCGCGGCTCAAGGCGTGCGCGCCAGTGGTCGAAAAGCGATCAAACCGCATCCTGGAGGTGCATGCCCGCTGCTGGGAAAAAATGAGCGCTGCACGATCTATGCGCACCGCCCCTTTGGCTGCCGCACGCACTTCTGTCAGGCCGCAGGTGGCATGTATCCGCGCAAGCACATCGCGGATCTGATTCAGCGTTTGGAGACTCTGGACGAGAAGCTCGGAGGTGATGGGTCTCGTGAATTGGAAGCCGCTGTGGCCGATGCGTTGGAGGACTGGTGAGCTCAGTCCACGTAAACAAACTCGTTCGTGTTCAAGAGCAGGCGACAGAGATTCGCAAGGCCATGCTCACGCGAGTAAAGCAGCATCTCCTGACGTTCCGTCTGTGTGGGTGAACGCGCCAGCGTCAGCTCAAAGACACGTTGAAGCTGCGACTCGAGGCCCGAGGATTCACGCTCGACTCGTGAGGCCAATTGCTCAGCCTGAGTCACCACGAGACCATTGTTGAGCATCGCTAGAGCTTGCAAAGCGCTCTGGGATTCATTGCGCCGATCCACACGCATCGAAGGGTCTGCACAATCCAGAACGGTCATGAAAGGCTGCTGCTGACTGCGCACGATGAAGCGATAAATGCTGCGTCGCCAGGCCTTCGGATCTTTGAGATCATGCAAGTGATACTGGTAGTGGGGAGA
>JAIXVB010000297.1 GCA_027483245.1 Verrucomicrobiaceae bacterium
CTAACTGGAGCGACCAGGTTTACTGATGCAGGTCCTCCAGTTGTGATTGCTATGCCATCGGCAGGTGATTGAGGGGCGATTTCAATGCGATTCGTGGAGCTAGCCCCAGGATTGATAGTCACAGACGACGGTGTGTTGGCTGGCGTGGTGCTCGCTTCGAAGGTCAACGAGTTGATCTTGAAGTTCTGTTCTAGCGTGGTGGTGATCGCCGCACCACCCGTGATATTGTCTGCAATGAAGACGACATCCGTTCCTTGGCCGGGAATCGAAATCGCTGGTGTGAGACCATCTTTATTCGTGACGGCCCAGTTGCTCACATCATTCCAATTGTCCAAAGTGCCCCCTGCATTCCAGTATGATTTGCCGGTGATCAAGGTCCCCGTAGAGATGTAAATACGGTCATTGAGCTTATTCAGTGTGATGGAGCTAAATCCTCCGGGCGTGGCCCCCAGAATCCAGTCACCGACCCCAAGAGGACCCGAGGTAAAGCCTCCCGGCGCGAAAGTCAGCAGGTCATATTCCTGGTTGGGGTTCAGACCGGCATCCGTGAGGTTAAGCGTGATCTGATTGCCCGCGAAAAGGTTGAGTGTGCCTGAACCGAGCAAGGAAAGCAGATCCGTGTTCAATTCGTCACCAGCCACCAGACTATCCCCGACATTCAACCCAAGGGTCGTCATGGTCCCGCCATTGGAACCCAAAGTGAGCGTCGCCAAGTTAGAGAATTGGGAGCCCGCACCATCCAGCAGATTCAAGGTGCCACCGTTTTCAACGATGATACTGTTCACCGCCGTTGGTGCGGTAATGCCTCCGGTCAGAGAAAGGGTACTGCCCGGATTGGTCACACTCAAACCACTGGTGCCATTGGTGGGTGCCAAAATGGTCATTGAGCCACCAGTGACACCCGTGGTGCCCTGATAGCTCAACGTTACCCCCCTCGGGATAGTCGTGCTAGTCGTGCCCGCTTTAAAGATGGAAAGTGCGCCTGCACCGCTGTCAGTGATCGTGTAGGTGCCGAGGCCAGTTCCGAAGTTCACCGTCGCATTGTTAGCTCCAAACGTGAACGAAGCCGGACTGGCCGAAGTGTTGTCGATGATCACCGTGCCATCCGTGGTGGCTGTCAGCGCATTGATCGTTTCAGTTTGGCCATTTAAATCAAACGTCGAGCTGTCTCCCGTGGCCAATTCAGGGCTGAGGGTCAGTCCTCCATAACCCACTGGCACAGTCTGGTTGTCCAGTCCATGACCGATGACCTCGCTAGCTGCCAGGCGGATGGTGCCACGATCGATGTCGATCCCGGCGTTGTTGCGGTTGAAGTTGTTCACCCCGCCGCCCGCACCGCCAAGCACCAGAATGCCATTGCCGGTTTTGGTCAAATTGATGCCACCAGCTGCTGTGTTGGTCGTCGTAAAGTCACCATTGATAATCGTCATGCCGGGACCATCCAGGGTCCAAGTGCGATTCGAAGTGGTGACAGAGTTCGCGGTGATCCCTGCGAAAGTCAGACTCTTTCCGATGGCGATGTTGTTGTTCAGGGCAGTGTTGTTGGCACTGTTGAGCAATTGAAACGGCTGGGTGAAAGTCAGGCTGTAGTCACCCGAAGCGGCCGGAGTGGTATTGTTAATCAGGCGCACGGGATTGGAGACGGTGCGGTCGGCTCCGTAGGCAAAGATGGTGCCGTTATTGAGGTCCAAATTTCCGACACCGCTGCCCAGCGTGCTCGTGGCAATGCCCAAGGCCCCAGCACTCACGGTCGTCGTGCCAGTGTAAGTGTTGGCACCGGTCATGATCCAGGTCGCTCCGCCATCCACGCTGACTCCGAGTGTGCCACCGCCAGCGTCGTTGCTCAGCACGCTCGTGATCATATTTCCAGCGGTGTTGGTGCCGCGCAAAGACAGGGTTTTGTTACCGGTCGGTGTGGCAAAATCATTGACCACGTTGGTCAAAATCAGGGGGCCAGAGCCATCCGCGTGAATCTGTGGCCCACCCGTGGTGCTGTTGAAGCGGATCTTACGGTCGCTGGTCTCACCCGCACCCACATATTGTAAGATGGCACCGCCAGTGCCGGCATTGCCCAGGGTGATGGCATTGGTGTTGTCAAAAAACACGCCGCTCACACCGACACTGGTCGGCGTGTTCAGGGCATCCGTGCTGCGACCCAGCGAGGTCACGACCAACGTGCCCGCATTGATGTCCGTGATCCCCGTGTAAGTATTCGCTGCCATTAAGCGCAAAATGCCACCCCCTGCTTTTTGGAGACCACTGGTGCCCGTGCCACTGAGAATGCCTGTCATCGTTACGAAATCCGCACCCGTGCTCGTGTTGTCACCAATGTTCACGGTGCGAAGCGCACCATTGAGGTTGATGGCATTGGTAAAAACAACGTCTGAAAGTGAAGTGGACGAGTTTAAAAACAGAGACTGCACTCCGCCCGTGCCAACAAAGCCACCGCTGCCCCATGTCAAAGGCGTAGCGGAATCATTGTTGAGAGTGACGACGAGTTGGGTCGTATGTGCGGCAAATCCGCCCCCGCCCGTTGAGCCCGTCCAGGTGACGGTGCCATTGTTAGCCGTCGCGGCGGTCGCAATGGTGCGAGTGAAACTGCCGCTCATCTGCAGAATGCCTGAAGTCGTCGTCGTGCCCAGGGCTAGCGGGCTGTTTGCAGGCAGTGCGCTCGAATCATTCAATCCCAAGATGCCCTCTGAAATGGTCGTGACCCCTGTGTAGCTGTTGTTGCTGTTACCCAGGTTCCACTGCCCACCACCAGTCTTGGTCAGACCCGAAATATTCGCCCCGGTGCCACTGTCGGTAAGCTGAGGATTGAAAGTATTGTCACCCGTTGAAGAGCCCGCGAGGATCAATGTCTGGGGCCCGACGACGCCATGAACAATCGCGCCCGTATTGCTCCAGACGATGGCATTGCCATTGCTGGCAGTGCTGGAGAGCGTAGCTCCGGTGCCTGACAGGGTAAACAGACGATCGGTGGTGGCGGAGCGCGAGCCATAGGTCAGATTGCCCGCCACAATGTTTCCTTGATACACCAACCCACCAGTAGAGCCGTTGAAAACAAGGTTACTGGCGTCGTTCGTCGATGCACCGATGCCGCTGGCAACACCTCCGTTCGCGAGAGTGTCAACTGTCACAAGTCCGGTGCTACCAATGGTGGTGACACCCGTGTAAGTGCTATTACCCAGCCAGCTCTGCGCGCCAGTTCCAAGTTTCGTCAGACTGATGGCTCCACTGATCAAACCCAGAGATGTGCCCGTGCCATTGCTTCCACCCACCGTGAAAGTAGCAGCCGTGGCGCTGCTGACCGTTCCATTGTTGATGAAGGCATTGGTATTCGTTCCAGGGGTAACGCCATTGAGATCCAGAGTGGCCCCTTGCCGAATGGTGAGGGCAGACGCCGCCCCGAGTCTGCTACCGACACCCGAGAGCTGAATCGTGCCTTCATTGATGGTGACAGTCCCCGTCTGAGCGTGAGCATTGGAAGCCATGATCAACGTGCCCGCTCCTGACTTCGTGATACCGCCCGTGGTGCCGCTGGTCAAAGGTGAAGCCAGCGTTAGAGAGTCGGTCTCACCATTGACGTAAAAAGTCAGCGAGCCACTGCCACCCACCGAAATCCCTGTGCCTCCGGTGATCGTCGAAGCTCCGCCTGTGGCCAGGATCGCACCATCGGTATTCGCCGCACCCGTGCGGATGGTCAATGTCTGCGCTGCATTCAGGGTGAGAGTATGTGCCCCATCGATCTTCAGCGTATCGATCGTGACAGAGTTTGTCGCAAAGCTACCATTGATCGAGTTGCTTTGAGTTGAGGTCAAAGCACTGTTCGTAACGGCGGCAAAATCAGCGTCCGTCCCATACACAGGAGCGCGCATCACGCCGCCAGCACCCGCAAAGGCAAAGTTATCCCCGCCAAAGAAAATGCGTGGCGAAGCATTCAAGCCCGCCTGGCCGGTCAGTGTGACCGTGTTGGTCGTGCCATTCGAGCCCAAAATATTGACCGTAGCACCATCACCCACTGTTCCAAGGGAGGAAAAAACCAGCGATGCCGTCCCGCCCGAACCGGGAGTGAGTCTTAGCTTGTTGGCACCATCTGTCGGCGTCAATGCAGCAAGGGTTTCCACATTAATCGTGCTAGCCTGCCCAACGAACTCGAGCGTTCCACCTGCATACTGATTGGTCTGGGCGAAGGTGAGACCGGATGCGTTGTCAACAATCGTCGAAGTGGCCGCATTCGCCCGCAATTTCAGCGTGCCGTTGGATACAGTCGTTGTTCCCGTGTAAAGGTTGGTGCCAGACAAAGCCCAGGTGCCGGTGCCGACCTTGATCAGTCCACCCGTGCCCATTGTGGGTAATGCCGTGGTGATGTTGTTGTCTGCCGTATTCGTGCCACCCAGGGTAAGGTTTTGGTTACCAGCGACGGGCTTGGTGAACGCACCGCTCAAAGTCACCGGAGTGACACCTGTCTGATTGGCATAGATCGAGTTCGCGGCCGTCGTCCCATTTAAAACGATAGGTCGGCTGGTGGTTAGGTTGGCGGCTGTCGGAGCTGTCGAGGTGCCGATGATAAGGTTGCCCCCCGTGGTGGTAGTGTTGCCCAGTGTGATCGTCTCCGCGTTCGTTGCGGCACCAATCGAACGAAAATCCGTGATTGCCATCGAGCCCTGCACGCTCACCGCGCCATCCAAAGTTGCGGCATTGCCCGTGACCGTCAGCAGGCCTGACCCCGTCTTGGAAAAGGTATGATTTTCGCCCGCATCTGCGTTCGATGCAGTGATGTTACCGTTGATGATCGTGTTGCCATTGCCAGCGATCGTCATCGAACGATTGCCGCCCGTATCTGTGTTGCTCCAGAAAGCTCCCGTGAAACTGAGCGTGCCGCCCATATTATTCGTGAACGTGCTATTGCCATCAGCACCGCTGACCGGAGCTGTCGTGAACGACATGCCGTAGCCATTGCGGCTATTGAAAGAAACGCCCGCACCGTCTTCGTGGGTCAGATTGCCAAAGTTCACGACACCATTCACCACGCTGCTTCCCAGGGCATGATCCACAAACATAACACTGTTGTCAGCACGAACATAGACATTCGCATTGGCCCCACCCGACTGAACCAGAGGCGTGTCCATGCGCACTTCCAGAGTTCCCGCATTGATGTCGAGCACACCGCCAGTGCCGGAGGATGTGCGGGTGCCGAGCACGCCATTGGAAGTGATTCGCACCGTGCTTTGCTGGCCACTGGCGCTGGTGCTAACCCGTACTGTGCCCGTGAAGCCTGCTGTATTCGAGGGGGTCAGGAACAGTGTGCCTGCCCCGGATTTCTCCAAGGTGCCGGTGCCCGCAAGCGCACCTGTCAGGTTGTAAAGAGCTACCCCTGCCTGATTAGTGCCGCCCAGAGTGGTGATGGTCGTAGCCGCCGCGCCACTGACACTCAGGGTGCCGCCCAGCGTCAGGGTGCCGTTGGCCGATGTCAGGCGTGTGCTGAGATTGGTGCCTGAGAAGGGCTGGCCTGTGGTGACCGTTCCAGAGAGCGTATTGTTCCCAAGGCTCAGAACCGCCGCCCCGCGATCTGCAATTGGCCCCTGGCCTTGCAAAGAAAGATCACGCATGAAATTGATCGCGGTGCCAGCGCCATCCAGCACCAGCGAGCCACCGCCAAACCCACGCAGATTCGTAGAAGTCGGCACCGGATTGAAACCAGTGACCACCACTGCCGAGGCGTCGGTGCCCAATTGCGCAGGGTCTGTGATGATCAG
>JAIXVB010000252.1 GCA_027483245.1 Verrucomicrobiaceae bacterium
GAGGTCGAGCAAAAGCTCAAGACCATCGACTGGGAAGGCATGACCTACAAAATGACCGGCGAGTATGAAAACCAGCGCCGCTTCGTGCAGACCATGCAGATCGTCTTCCCCATCGTGCTGCTCATCATCTTCGTGCTGCTCTACATCGTCTATCACAGCGCCCTGGAGGCCGCGCACGTCATGCTCGCCGTGCCCTTCGCCTTGAGCGGTGGAGTGCTGCTGCAAAAACTCCTCGGCTACAACTTCAACGGAGCCGTCTGGGTCGGTTACATCGCCCTCTTTGGCACCGCCGTTCAGACCGGCGTCGTCATGGTCGTTTACCTTGAGGAGACTGTGAAGGCCCGCATGGCCCAGCTCGGCACCGCCTTCGCTTACAGCGATCTCGTGCAGGCCGTGAAAGACGGTGCTCGACTTCGTCTGCGCCCAAAGGTGATGACTGTCGCCACCATCGTAGCAAGTCTGCTGCCCATCATGTGGAGCAATCGGCAGGGCGCAGAGATAATGAAGCCTCTTGCCACACCCGTCATCGGTGGAATGATTTCTAGTCTCATCCACATTCTCATCGTTACTCCGGTCATCTTCTTATGGTTACGATCACGCAGCTTTAAAAACACGACGGTGACGGAAAAGTGATTGTGAATTCATTATTCATCGAGAATTTCATCAACAAATTGCCGGAATACTTTATCAAAAAAGGCCTTTCTTTCATCCCAAACGTGTCTTGAAACAGGACGGCGGAAAAAATTCCGCACGTCCATCTCTAGACCTTCAAGAGCATTAACTTCCCCATCCTTGATTGCCCGGTACCAACAGTGGAGATGAAACATCAAAAGCATCACAAATTGCGTCTCCTCTGGCGTAACTGGCTTCGTGTATAGATCCGCAAGTGGATCTCGGATACGCGCCAGCTTTGGATTGCTTTGGCTTTCATCCCAGATATCGCGGTGTTGCTCAGTCAGCCGCAAGAGATTCGAAAGTCTTCGAGATCGGGTGTCTTCACGAAAACTCGCTGTTGTGAAACCCAAACTCGCAATGAGTCCACCCGCTGAGAGGAGGTCAAAAATATGGTTACTGGCCCATGCAAGCAATATAGACATGATGCTGCATTCTACCATGCGAGCATCTGTTCATGCCAGAGAACTCAGATCTCAGTAGGAATGTCTGCCCTGGCAGCGACCAGAATGCGTCTGGGAACGCGCACGATACGTTCATCAGGACCACAGCCAGCTGTCACTGGAAGCCTGGATCGCGCATCATCAGTCATATCGATTCCGATGATGGCAAAGTCCCCGTCATCGAGTTCCCAGACATCTGGGCAATTTTCGAGTGCCGGGGTTTGTTGACCATTAGCGTGAGGGTCAGGGCCGAGTCTGCGGAGGAAGTTCATGGCATGATAATTTGGGGTTAACGGCGGAGCAATCTAAACTGCTCTCATTTTGGAGGCAAGCGATTTTGCTGGGTAATTGCCAGCATGGATAAGCCCCTGCATAGCAAACGCTCCAAAATCTTCTGCGATCATATACGGCTGCTGAGAGAAAAAGCTGGCATGACTCAACGAGATCTCGCGACAGCTTTGGGCAGAGAACACGGAATGGTGGGGCGGATTGAGCTGGGTGAAAGAAGGGTGGACATTATCGAAGCATTCGATTTATTTGAAGCATTAGGAGTTGATCCTAGCCAGCAAATCGTGGCATTAATGGCCAAATTCAGGGACACCGAGTAATTAACCCATTCTGACTGTTATGTTTGGACTCTGGAAAAAACGCAAACCGGAAGAAATCAGAGCCCCGACATATGCCCTGATTGATAATTTTAAAATTTCGTCTGACGAATTTTACAAGACCATCGAAACTGAGCTGGAGACCCGAAAGGTGCCTGGTTTGGAGCTGACGCGATTGGGCTACAGGGAAGGGGGTATACTCTCCTCAAGCCGGGATTATCTTCGGATGCGCAGAGAGAGATTAACGTTCGACTTATGCTCGGCCCCATTTGGAACTTCTTGGTTTTTTTCTTACCGATTTTGTGAGATCCCAGCACCATTGCCCTTTTTCCAGTTTGTTTTAGTCCTCGCTCTGATCTGCGGACTTGCTTTGGGATATGTGACTTTGTTCGGAGCCGTATGGGGCGGAATCATCATTGGAATGACTGTGATTGGATTTGCCCTGATGCTTAGAAACGCGCTGACTCTCGGGTTTGAAGATTTTGATGCCTGGCTGCTCGCTGTTCCTGTTTTTGGCAGGGTTTATGAGATTCTGCTTCGGAGGGAAACGTTTTTTCGTCAGGATACACGGTTCATGTATGCGGAAATGATTGAGCGTGTGATCCAAGACAAAATCCGAGAAGTCACGGCGGCTGAAGGAATCGAACGGGTCGATTTCATGGAAGCTAAGCCAGACATTCCCCCACCACTCTCTAGGCTGGTTCAAGCACCTTCTCGGACCAGTTCATGAAGACTGTCCATGAACAGCTTTCGGCTCAATATTTTCGCTGGGAGTTGAGGGGACGCGGCTGGTTTACTTATCCTCAGCCCGTCGCGCTGGAACCTCCTTTCGAATATTTTCCGGGCTATCACCTCAGTGATAGCCATATTTTCGACGATGCCAGAAGGTCGTCCGTTACAGAGCGAATATTGGGAAAAATTGGGAATTGGATCAGTCCCAAGATTGATCCTGCTCCACCCCACGAAGAACCTGAGAGAGAAGTCGCCGAGTGGAGTCGCAGTGAATGTGTGGAGCTGGCCATCACCTTTCCAAAGGTAAAAAGGTTTTCTCGTGAGCACATGGAGTCATTCCTCCGCATGTGTCGATCATGCACGGCGCCTATATCGTTCGAAATATTGGCGGATGCCTCTGAGATAGGCTTTCAGTGGGTTTGTAGCCGCGAGGATGCGGGTCTTTTGAAAGTGCAGACGGAAACCCATTTTGTGGGGTACACTATTCAGGAAAGGCCAAATCAACTGGTGGGCCATTGGGATCAATCAGGCCAGAATTATGCGGTAGCTGAGATCGGTCTCGGGAGGGATTTCTTGCTGTCTATTGGCGCAGGAAAGTCAGATTTTCTTAACGGGCTTCTTGCGTCAATGTCTGTCTTTGAAGAGGCTGAGATGGGCCTGTTCCAACTGATTTTTGAGCCTGCCCAGAATCCATGGGGAGACAGTATGGTTCAAGCGGCTACAAAGCCAGACGGGTCGGCAATGTTTAGAAACTGCCCGGATTTACCTCGGGAAGCCGCAACAAAAGCTCGCTCCCCTCTTTTTGCCGTAGTCATAAGGCTGGTTACGTGTGCGGCAAGCTCTGACCGTGCTTGGGCTTTGCTCGCACCGATGATTGTAGCTTTAAACGCGCTGGGTCGGCCAGAAGGTAATCATTTGGTACCCCTGGCCATGGCAGATTATCCCGCTGAAGCCCAAGAGGAAGACATACTGAGGAGGCAATCACACCGGTGGGGCATGCTTCTGTCTCTGGATGAGCTGCTTTCGATTATCCGATTCCCAAACGAGGACATTTCATCAAAACGAATCAGACACGATGGCGGAAAAACGAGGGCTGCATCGCACCTTCCTAAAGAAGGCCTTTTCCTTGGGTGGAATGAACACCTGGGCATGCGGACACCCGCAATGCTGACTCCCGAGCAAAGGGTGCGCCATATGCACGTTATTGGAGGAACCGGCACGGGAAAGACGACCTTTCTTTTGAATCTGATCCTCCAAGACATCAAGGCAGGTCACGGGTTTGCATTGCTCGATCCTCATGGCGATTTGGTAGACCGCCTGCTGGCATGTGTTCCGCCGCACCGAATTAATGATGTTGTCCTGATCGATGCAGGAGATGAAGAATTCAGCGTGGGATTTAACATCCTGAACGCAAAAGCTGACTACGAGAAGACACTGCTGGCCTCAGACCTGGTGGGGGTCTTTCAGCGCCTGAGTACCAGTTGGGGCGATCAAATGGCAGTTGTGCTCAGAAATGCCATCCTCGCTTTCTTGGAACGACCGGAGGGCGGAACGCTGGCGGATGTGCAGCGATTCCTTCTTGAGCCGGACTTCCGCTCTAAAGTTTTGGAAACTGTAAACGATCCCGATGTCGTCTATTATTGGCGGAAAGGCTTTCCTTTACTTGGAGGGTCAAAGTCTATCGGACCGGTGCTCACCCGTCTCCAGACCTTCCTTTCCCCAAAGCCGATTCGTTATATGGTGAATCAGAGGGAGAGCAAACTCGACATTGGAGAGGTCATGGATTCTGGGAAAATTCTTCTAGCCAAGCTCCCTCTCGGATTAATGGGGGCTGAGAACAGCTACCTGCTGGGTTCGCTGTTGGTCTCGAAAATCCAGCAAGCTGCAATGGCGAGACAGCGAATGCCTGAATACCAGCGCAGGCTTTTTACGCTGTATGTGGATGAGTTTCAGAACTTTATCACGCCTTCAATGGCTGAGATTCTGTCTGGAACTCGTAAGTACAGGTTGTCCCTCGTGCTCGCCCACCAAGAATTGGAACAGTTAGGTAGAAATGACGCCGTTGGAAGCGCAGTGAGGGCGAATGCTGGAACGCGTGTCGTCTTTCGCGTTGGTGATCACGACGCCCGCGAGCTAGCCAAAGGCTTTTCACATTTTGAGGCCGAAGCATTGCAAAACCTGTCTGTGGGCGAAGCCATCGTCCGAGTCGAACGCAGTGATAATGATTTCAATTTGTCAGTGCCACCCTTTGCTTTGATGGACGATGACAGAGCAGAGGCCAATCGCGCAGAAGTGATCGCGAGATCTCGCGCTCAGTATGCCCGCGCCCGAGACGATATAGAATTTGAAGATCGGCAGCGGCATTTGGCGGAAGAGGAACTGCCTAAAGCCAAGCCTGTGCCACGTCGGGTGAAAGAAATTAATGTTCCTGAGACATCTATTCAGCCGCCGATTGTGGAGGAATTTGCTGCCCCACAGACATTAGCTCAAATATCCGCAGAGCCGCCCCAGCCTAAATACCAAACAACAACAATCCGTGCTGACCTGGAGGAGTTAGGGCGAGGAGGTGAGATTCACAAGGCCGCCCAGGCTGAATTCAAAATACTTGCTGAGCGTCGTGGCTTTCGCGCCACCATTGAGCGCCAACTCCCGGACTCGCTGGATACGGTCGACCTTTATCTTGAGCGTGATGGCACGGTCATCGCCTGCGAGGTCAATGTTACAAATACCCTTGAGTACGAGCTTCGAAATATAAACAAGTGCCTGAGGGCAGGGGTTCCCCTGGTGGCTGTCCTGGCTCTAGATCCAGACAAACATGCTCGCCTTTCAGCAGCCATCGACACTCAGTTGACAGTCGACCAAAAAGCACGCGTGAAATGCCTGATGAAGGAGGACTTCGAGGCAATGCTAGATGCGTTTCAACCAGTCGCTCAGCCCACTTCTCCAACAGAAGTACCGCCCCGTTCACAAACCAAAATGGTCAAAGGGTGGAAAGTGAGAACCAACGCAATTCCCACCGCTGAGCAGGATATCAGCGATGTAGAAAAAGAGTTGGCAGCGACTTTGGGCGAAAACCTCCGACGCAGAAAAGCCAAGAAAAAGGGAGAAAAATAGGTCGTGAGTTGAAAACGACTAATTCTGCGGCAACAGTCAAAACATGAATACGACTTTGCCCTTTTGCGAAGCTCCCTCCAAGCGCGTTGGCATTTGGATTCGTGTGTCCAGCGAAGAACAGGCGGAAGGAGATAGTCCGAAGCATCATCAAGTTCGGGCCGAGATGTATGCTGCCTCGCGCGGCTGGAAGGTTCTAGAAATTTATGACCTCGCTGGGGTCAGTGGGCGGAGTGTCATTGATCATCCAGAGGCAAAGCGGATGATGGCTGATATTGAGCGTGGACACATTCAAGCGCTGGTATTTTCCAAGCTGGCCCGCTTGACCCGAAACGCAAAAGAACTGATGGGTTTCAGTGAGTTCTTCCAGACACATCAGGCGGATCTCGTCTCGCTCAGCGAAAGCATAGACACCAGTTCACCTGCCGGGCGGCTCTTTTTCAACCTCGTAGGCTGCATGGCTCAATGGGAGCGTGAGGAAATCGCCGACCGAATAAAGAGTTCCGTGCTGGTTCGCGCGAAAATGGGAAAACCGCTCAGCGGAAAAGCCCCTTACGGCTACATGTGGAAGGATAAGAAGCTCGCTATTAACCCTGAAGAAGTGCCGGTTCGTCGGCTGATCTACGAGCTGTTCGACGAACAAAAGCGCATCAAAACCGTCGCGCGGTTGCTCAATGAGCGAGGCTATCGAACGAGAAATAACAAAAAATGGTCGGATACGGCCGTGCGATTCCAACTACGCGACCCCACGCCCAAGGGCATCCATAGACGCAACTACACAGCCAACGTTGGGGGCAAGAAATTGGTCACAAAGCCAGAATCTGAGCACATCTTTAACGAAGTGGAAGCCATTGTCTCAGCGGAGCTTTGGGACCGCTGCAACGCCCACCTGGATGCCCGCTACATGAAGCGCGAACGGCGTCCAACAAAGTTACCTTCCCATATCTTCTCTGGATTCGTCCAGTGCCACTGCGGCGGGAAGATGTATGTGCCGATGCGCACACCCAAATACACCTGCCAAAAATGCCGGAACAGCATCGCCTGCCAGGATCTGGAAGAGATCTTCATGGAGGAAGTGAAGGGCTACTTGGTTGATCCACAAAATGTGAACAGCTACCTCGGGAAGGCCAGCACGGCTCTCTCTGAAAAGCAGGCGCTTCTTAACCAACGAGAAAAGGAGTCGGAAAAACTGAAGAAGGACACTGAGCGCATGCTCAGGCTCTACCTGGATGGCGACATTAGCGCCGAGGACTTCAAGAACTTCAATCAGCCCCTCACCGATCAGCGAAGTCAATTCGAAGAAGAACTCGCCCGGCTCCAGGCCGAGATTGATGTTCTCAAAATTGATAACCTTTCAAGTGAACAGCTCATCACCGAAGCGCTCGATCTTCATGCCCGCTGGCAGGAAATGTCCCTCGAAGAAAAGCGGCGCGTAACCGAACTGATGGTGCGCAGCATCGTTGTAGGAGACGGCGAGATTGAATTCAATCTCGTCCAACTTCCCTCCTATAAAGAATTCACAAATTGGCAAAATAGGTATCCTCGTGGCTATACGGCGGGGCGCAGCAGCAGAGGAGGCGGAGTTTTTCGGTGGCGGTGATTTGATGCCAGGCTCCGGGGGGAATGAGGATGGCATCACCGGGGGCGACGTGGCGGGTTTCGCCGTCGATTTCCATGACGCCGTGACCTTCGAGGATGAAGTAAAATTCCTCGCTCAATTTGTGATGGTGGCGCTCGGTGGGTTGACCGACAGGGATGGTGGCCTCGGCCAGAGACTGGTTCTCCACGGGCGCGTTGGTGCGATCGAGGATGCTGCGGATGGTGCTGCCGTCTTTCGTGGTGAAGGGAGCTTGTTGGGAAAGGTTGTTGATGGTCATGGATGTGCGGGCATGGTCAGGCAGCGCGGTGACCGCGCAAGTCTTTCGCATGAACTTTGACACGCATCAATGCACGGCCCTGATCACGGGTGCTTCCTCAGGACTGGGGGCGGAGTTTGCTCGCCAGTTGGCCCCGCAGGCTCAGGGCCTGTTTTTGACTGGACGTCGGCTCGAGGCTCTGGAGGCGGTGCGCGCGGAATGTCTGAGGCTGAATCCGACGCTGCGAGTGGAACTGTGCGCGACAGACATTGCCACGGATGAGGGCAGGGGAGTCCTGCTGGAGGCGGTGCGTGCGCTTGATTTCCAACCCAATCTGCTGATCAACAACGCCGGCATGGGGGACTATGGCACGGTGCAAACGGCGACGGCGGCGAAATTGCGCGCGCAGATGGATCTGAACATGACGGCGCTGGTGCTGCTGACCCACGCGATTTTGCCACGGCTGAAAAAGCCAGGCGGCATCCTCAATGTCAGCTCGCTCGCCAGCACACTGCCGCTGCCTGCGATGGCGGTGTATGCGGCCACGAAGTCGTTCGTCAGCAGCTTTTCGGAAGCCCTGGCGGTGGAGTTGGCAACTGAAGGCATCGTGGTGACCTGCGTTTGTCCGGGGCCTACGCCCACGAGCTTTAGCCACACAGCGCGGCGTCCCGATGGCGAGGACACGGACCGTGGTGGGCAGGGGATCTTGCGCATTCCGCCCCAGCAGGTGGTGGCGGAGGCTCTGGCCACTTTGAGAGCGGGAAAAGCCTGTGTTTATCCAGGACTCGGCGTCACCGTGGCGGCCTGTCTTTTTCGCCATCTGCCACGGGCCCTGATGCGTCGCTTGTTGCAGCGACGATTCTCTCGCGGCACAGTTTAGTTTTATCAAATCCCCACCGGCATGAGCAAGCGCCCAGACCCCTCTTCCACGACGCCCCTGACCGAAACCCATCGCCACGGCGAATGGCAATCGCGCCCGCCACGGAGTTTCATCAGCTCGTTGATTCGACTGCTGCTGCTCGTCATCATCGCCAGTCTCCTGGTGCTGCCCTTCACGCCCTTTGCCAGCCGGATCAAATCGACCCTGAAGGAGCTGATCGCCGCGACCAAGGAAGAGCGGACGAAGATCGTGACACGCGAGATCGAAAAGACCGTCGAAGTGCCCAAAGAGATCGTTCGAGAAGTCATCAAAGAGGTTGTCAAAGAAGTGCCTGCCCCACTGCCGCCGCTGCCGGAGGGTTACATTCCGCGCAAGGAGGTGGACGTCTCCACCTTTTACAATGGCATCACCATCAAGACCAAACTGGAAACCGAGCAGGGGACCTATGCCAGTCTGGAGCGCCTGAATCCCGATGCCTACAAGGCCGAATTTCAGCTCAGCATTCGCGTGCCGAAGGCCAATCAAAGCCTCCAGGAACTCTCTCGGATCAATCCACAGTTGCCCAGCTTGTTGCCCGATCTCAATGCCATGCTGCCGACCGCAAAGGTGTCGGGTTATTACCACAAACTCTACGAGAACAAAACCAGCGGCATCCAGCGTGACATCACTCGGCTGAACAAGATCCTCGACCGCCACAACTTCTACGACTGCGAGACCATCCTCGAACTCACGCACCCCACCACGGCCCGCAAGGCCATGCTCATTCAGTCTGAAATGGACGTAGTGGCCGACGGCTCGGATGGCGACCGCATGGCCACGCTGGATGAATACATCTACCTGTCCGATTATTATCAGCCCTTCACCAGTTACGCCTGGGCCAAGAAAACCAAGACGCCCAATCCACTCCTCGCGCGCTGGGAAGATCGACTCAAAAAGGCCAAGGAGCAGTATGCCGTCAAAGGCCTGTCCGCCGACCGCAATCGCGAACTCAAAGCGCTGATGAGTCAGCTCGAAGTCGAGATCAATGAAATGAAGGCTCGCAGCAGTCTCATCGCAGAGAAGGATCCCTTCGTCGTCATCTCGCTCCTGTTTCGGGCCTATGCGGCGCAAAACAAACACACGCCGCAGATCGGCGACTACGCCGTCTTGATTCACGAGGGTAAAATGTATCCCGCCATCTGCGGCGACTACGGCCCGAGCCAAAAAATGGGTGAGGCCTCGCTCTTCATCGCCAAGGCGGTCAATCCCAAAGCCACGCCGTATCGTCGGCCCGAGAGCGATCTAAAGGTCACGTATCTGATCTTCCCAGGCACTGCGGAGAAACCCAACACCGCTCCTGATCTCGAGCGCTGGCGTGAAAAGTGCGCGACTTATCTGAAGGAAATCGGCACTACCGACGCCGCCACCGTCCTGCATCGTTGGGAAAATCCGTTCAAAGCCCCCGAACCACCGCC
>JAIXVB010000546.1 GCA_027483245.1 Verrucomicrobiaceae bacterium
CAGCACGGAAGGGTGGCAGAGTGGTCGAATGTACCTGACTCGAAATCAGACGTGGGGGCAACTTCACCGTGGGTTCGAATCCCACCCCTTCCGCCATTTTTGTCTGGGTCGATGACCTGAGCTTGGTTTTTGGCTGCGAAAGGCCGCTTATTTCAGCAGGTCAAAACCGCTGCTGGCGAAGGTTTCGCCGTTGATGAGGATCTCGATGGCGTGGTGACCGGGGTAGTGCAGGCGGGTGGTGAAGTCGCGGATGGCTTGTTCGCGCGCGAGCGTGACGGTTTCACCGGGGGCGAGGGTGAGTTCTTTCCACTTGAAGACTTTGGGGGAGGTCTCGCCGGATTTTTTCACGTAGTGGAGGCGGTAGTCCACGACGAGACGTTGGCTCTGGGGGGCCTGCGATTGGATCTGGAGGGTGAGGCGGAGGCGCTGGCCGAGCTGGATTTGAGTCGGGCTGGCGCTGAATTCGGGGACGCTGACACGGGCCTTTTCTCCGGCACCGATCACGGTCAGGGCACGGGTGTTGCCTTTTTTGATGAGGGTGCGCAGGGCCTGGCGGGCGATCCAGGCGCTGTGGGGCTGGGACAGGGGCCAGCTTTCGAGGCGGTCGAGCACCCAGGTGGGGTGGTCCTTGGTGATGTCGTTGAGGTGATTGGCGACGGATTTGCGGACGTAGAGGCTGGGGTCAGCTTTGAGGTTTTCCAGGATCGGCGTGACGGGGTTGGGATCGGCGATGAGAGCGGAGAGCTTGAAGGACCAGGGCAGACGTGGGCGACAGCCTTCGCTGGCGAGTCGGCGCACGGCTTCGTTTTCGTCGCGTGACCAGGTCTCCATGACGGCGAGGGTGCGCTGGAGGTCGCGTTGCAGAAAGGTGCGGATGGCGAACTCGGAGGAGCCAAAAGGCGTGAAGAATTTCAGGGCGTCCATGGAGGCCTCGAAGTCGGAGTGACCGTAAAGGGAGACATAATCGGGCAGCACGAGGGTGACGAAGCCGTGATTGATGCGTGGGGCCAGTCGGCGGAGGATGTCGAGGGACTGGTGGTAGTCGCGGGGCAGCACGGCGTGGAGGCTCTCGGTCATGCGACGGAGGCGTTGCATGAGGGTGAGGTGATCCAGATCCGGGAGTGCGAGCTTTAAAAACTGGCGGCTATCGAAGTTCGGTTCCAGTGCCGTCATCTCCTCGGCAATGTGACGGAAGCGATCGGCATCGAACCAATTTTTTAAAGCGGGAGCAGGGGAATCAGCCATGGGCAGGGGGAGTTCTGGGGGCGGCAGAGGCGGTGCGGGGAGGTCGGCGGGACGTTTGCCGAAGATGATGTAGGACAGCATCGGGGGCAGATCAAAGGAGGTTCAATGTCTCGGTGAACGCCGAGGTGGGAGCGAAAGCCTGGAGATCGTGTGCAGGCGCGGGGATGAAGGGGAGGGGTCTCATAGACGCAGAGTCTGCGTCAGAGGACTGACAACCCTATGTCAGGGGGAAATCGATGAAGCCCCTGTTTTTTCAGGCCCCTACTTGATCAGTCTTTCCGGACCTTTTCGGCGATCTGGAAAATGGCCAAAATGAGTTCCATGACGACGCGTGCCGCTAAAACATAGAGCACAAAGGCCACCGGTCCGGTGACCAGGGTGAACAGGCCGTAAAACAACCCGACGGTGAAGCCGCTGAACATCCAACCCAGCGCGGCGAGGACCGCCGCGACAAGGCTGAGCCCATAAAGAAGACGAATCAGGCGAGGGGTGACAAAACGCTGGAAGGAGAAGTCGAGCATCAGATCCATGACCGCGCGCAGCTCAGTCCACAGCGAGGCCGTGGCGGTGCTGGGCGCGGGGATGCGTTCGGGGTCGTTCATATCAGCTCACCAAGCGGAGGGTGAAGGGATAACGGTATTCTTTGCCTTCGCTGGCCTGGATGGCGGCTATGATGGTCAAAACGATCCAAGCGATGCCGATGAGGACGAGTAGGAAGATCGGAATGATGAGCCAGAAGGTCAGCGTGCAGATGGCGGCCAGGATGCCGAAGGTGATGTTGAAATTGATGACCTCTTTGCCTTGGCGATCCACAAAGGGCATCTGGTCCTTTTTGATGGCCCAAAGAATGAGCGGACCCACGATGGAAGCCCCAGGAAAGGGAATCACGAACCCTGAGAAGGCGAGCAGATGGCAGAGCAGCGCCATGGTCTTTTCTTCTTTGGTCGGGCTACCGCTCGGCAGTTCACCGGTGGATGGAGGAGGGGTGTGGCTTTCCATACAGGCTGAATGGTTAGTCGATACGGCTTCAAACACAAACTTCATTCCAAGGAATGAGTGGCTGGGATCAGGTGGCCGTTTCGCGGCAGCAATGTCAGGTGGGCAGGTTGGATTTAGGGTCTGACCTTTCCTACGCTGGTTGTTGACTGTGAAGGGCTAGGGAGCATTCTAGGGGCCTTCAGCTCTCTATGATTGCACCCCGCTCCTCAGGGTCTTTGATCCTGTCCCTCTGCACGCTCGCCTGTTTGGCGACTCAGGCCGCAGACCTGACCTTGAATGACGTCACCGACTTTGAGTCGTTGCAGAAGCTTGCCGCTCAGCTGGCCCTGAAACCCTACCAAGCGCCATCCCAGCAATTGGACCCGTTTTTTGAGGGCCTGAAATACGATGGGCATCGCCAGATCCGCTTTCGTGAGGACAAGGCGCTCTACGCGGACAAGGGCGAATCGTATCGAGTGGAGTTCTTCCATCCGGGCTGGATGTTCAAGAAGCCGGTCGGGTTTCTCAATGTGGATGGCGTGACCACTTCACCGGTGGCCTTTGACCGCAGCCTTTTCGATTACGGGCAGTTGCCGGTGCCAGAGACGGTGAAGAATCCAGAGGGTTACTCCGGCTTTCGAGTTCTGGCTCCGCCTTCGTTCCTGGGGCGGCGTTTTGAGTTCATGGTCTTCATGGGAGCCAGCTACTACCGCGCCGTGACCACGGAGCTGGGCTACGGCATCAGTGCGCGTGGTGTGGCGGTGAATACGATCGGAGGTAAACCGGAGGAGTTCCCTGACTTCACGCATTTCTGGTTCCAGCAGCCTAAACCGGGGGACAAATACTTTCGGGTGCTCGCCCTGCTCAACGGTCCCAGCATCACGGGGGCCTATCAATTCGATGCGGCTCCTGGCAAGACCACCGACATGCTGGTGAAAGCCTCCCTGCATCTGCGTCAGCCGGTGGAGATGCTTGGCATCGCGCCCTTCTCCAGCATGTTTTGGTTTGGTGAAAACAGTCACCCCAAGCCCTATGACTTCCGCCCTGAGGTGCATGACAGCGATGGTCTGCAAATCGAAGTCGAAGGTGGCCCCTCCATCTGGCGTCCGTTGGATGTCAGCCGCGATCTGCGTCTGAGCCTCTTTGAGATGGAAAAGCTCAAGGGCTTTGGCCTGGGTGAGCGCGACCGCGATTTCAACAACTTCCAGGACCTCGAGGCGAATTACCATCGCCGCCCTGCGGTATGGGTGGAGCCGATCAAAGGCTTCTCCAAAGGCGCCGTCGTGTTGGTCGAACTCTCAACGGGTGAAGAGACCTGGGACAACATCGTGGCGATGTGGAAACCGGCGACTCTCCCTACGACACCGACGGAGCCGCTCAATTTTGAATACCGCCTTGCCTGGTTGGAGGAACAACTCCCGGGTCTGCTCTGCAAGGTCATCTCCACCCGCCGTGGTTTTGTCATGAAGGGTGACGATCATGAATACATCGTCGATTTCACCAAGGGCGGGCTGAATTTGAAAAAGCCCGCGGACTGGGTGCCTGACATCGATGTCGTCATCAGCAACGGCGAAGCCAAGGTGCTGGACAA
>JAIXVB010000005.1 GCA_027483245.1 Verrucomicrobiaceae bacterium
CCAGCATCCGTGACTTCCGTGCCAAACAGATTCAGCGTGCGCAGTTTTTTCAGGGCCGTCAGCCCTTCCAAGCCAGCGTCGGTGACCTTGGTTTGGCGCAGGTCCAGCACGGTCAGACGTGGGAATTGTCCCAGAGTCTTCAGCGCTGCATCCGTGATGGCAGTGCGCCCGAGATCGAGGTGGGCCAGGTGCTCTTTGAGCGGCAGCAGAGCGGTGATTTTTTCGTCAGTGCACTTCGTCACTCCGGTCAGGAAATCGGCGCGCAGCAGGCTGCCATTGACCTTCAGCGTCGAAACCTGGGCTCCGGCGGCTTTGGCTTTGTCGAGTGCAGCGCTGTCGGCGGGTTTGAGACCGGCTTCGAGTTCGGTGTAGAAAACTTCATGGTCACGGACTTTGACCACTTTTGGGGCACCTGCCGCCTCAGCCTCCGCTGGGGCTCCTTCGAGATTGCCTTTCCAGGTTCCAAAGTCTGCTCCGCTCTGAATCCACTCTTTCAGCAGCGCGATTTCATCCGCGGTCATAGGATCACCTTTAGGCGGCATGAACATGTCATCGTCCTTGGGCAGCGTGACCACTTCATACATGTAGCTTTTGGCCAGATCTCCAGGGACCAAGGCCGGGCCACTTTCGGCCCCTTTTTTCATGGCCCAAGCAGCGTCGAGACGCAGGTCAGCCTTCGGTTTCTTCATTTTTCCATCCACCATCTTGGCGGCGCTGTGGCAATCGAGGCACTTCTTTTCGAGCACAGGCAGGATTTGTTTCTCAAAGTTCACCGCAGCAGGCAACGACGCGAGACTGAACCCTGTGCTGAGAAGGACAAGGGTGGAGGAACGAAAGGCAAAAATGGACATGGTGGGCTGGTTGCAATGAGGGGTTTGGGAGATCATAGGAAAACTCTCTCCGCTTGTGCGAGGGAAACGCTTGCTTGCATCGCTTGTTTCAAAGAATACTAGCGCTATCCATCCACACACCATGTCCAGCCGACTCGAAACCGATGCCATCCTCCGTCGCTCCACCCTGGCCATCGTCATGGGCGGTGGTGCGGGCACACGCCTTTTTCCTTTAACCAAGGACCGCGCCAAACCTGCGGTGCCTCTGGCTGGGAAGTATCGGTTGGTGGATATCCCGATCAGCAACTGCATCAACTCAGGAGTGCGCCAGGTTTTCGTGCTGACACAGTTCAACAGCGCCTCGCTCAATCGCCACATTGCCCGCACCTACAAGTTCGATCAATTCACGCGTGGTTTTGTGGAAGTTTTGGCGGCTCAGCAGACGCCCGATGGCGAGCGTTGGTATCAGGGCACAGCCGATGCCGTGCGGCAGAACTTGCGTTACTTTTTGGAAGGTGATCATGAGTATTATCTCATCCTCAGTGGTGACCAACTCTATCGCATGGACTTCCGCAAAGTGATGAGCCAGCATCTCAGCTCAGGAGCGGATCTCACCATCGCCACACTGCCTGTGAATGCTCGGGATGCGACTGCGCTGGGCATCATGAAAGCCGATGACGAAGGACGCATCCATGAGTTTGTCGAGAAGCCCAAAGATCCGGCTGTGCTCGAGTCTCTGCGGATGCCGGACAAGACACTCAAAGACATGGGCCTGCCCATCACGGAGCCACGTTATCAAGCCTCCATGGGCATTTATGTGTTCAGTCGTCAGACCTTGATTGATGCCTTGGACAATGACTGCATGGACTTTGGCAAACACATCATCCCGTCTGCCATCAAGGATCGCAAAGTCTTCACCTACAACTTCCAAGGTTACTGGGAAGACATCGGCACCATTCGCTCCTTCTTCCAGGCGAACTTGGATCTCTGCAAGGTGGTGCCTCAGTATGATTTCTTTGACTCTACCGCGCCTATCTTCACGCACTCACGTTTCTTGCCCGCGACGAAGATCAATGGAGCCAACATTCGCGAAGCTCTGATTTCCGATGGTTGCATCATCACCGATGCGCATGTGGAGACGGCGGTGATCGGTCTGCGCTCGATTATTGAGACGGGCACCACGATTCGTGACACGATCATTATGGGCGCTGACTACTACGCTGGAGCTGCAGGCACGGACCCCAATCGGCCGTCTCCAGGCATCGGTCGCAATTGCCGAATCGAGCGCACGATCATTGATAAAAACGTCCACATCGGAGACAACGTGGTCATCACGCCTGAAGGCAAACCGGACAACATGGACAGTGAGCTTTTCCACATCCGTGATGGCATTGTTTGCATTCCAAAAGACACCGTCATTCCCGCAGGAACCTGGATCTAAGCGCAAACGTTGCCTTGCCAGAGCGGCTGATTTCGAGCTGAGTTCTCTGAACTGAAACACCCCTGTCCGATGACTCGAACAGGGGTGTTTTGTGATTCAGAACCGCCTTAACGGCTTGAGGCGTTGAAGGTTAGGCTGGCAGCTTCGTCCAGGCAGCGTTGGCTTTGCTGGAGGCGACCACGGCATCAATGAAGGCCATGCCGCGAATCCCATCTTCGATCTTCGGGAAATCGTTTTCGATCGCGGTGGGTTCACGTCCTTCCAGACGAGCGCGGATGGTGTTGGCGAAGTTTTTGTAAATGTTCGCGAAGCCTTCCAGGTAACCTTCTGGATGCGCTGGGGGCGTGCGAGAAGCGGCTGCCGCGGCTGCGCCCAGATAACCATTGGCGGTGCGATAGACCTGCATCGGCTGATCCAACCATTTCACCAGCATCGTGTTGGGTTCTTTCTGATGCCATTCGATGCCACCTTTCTCACCATAGACGCGGATGTTGAGATTGTTCTCTTCACCGACGCTGATTTGGGAGCTGTGCAGCACGCCTTTGGCTCCGTTGTCGAAACGCAGCAGGATGTTGGCATCATCATCCAATAGGCGACCCTCGACGAAAGCGGTGAGGTCGGCGGCCAGTTCGCTGATCTTCAAACCGGTGATGTATTCCGCCAAGTTTTCAGCATGGGTGCCGATGTCGCCCACACAACCTGCTGCACCGGATTTGGTGGGGTCAGTGCGCCAGGAAGCTTGTTTCTGACCGCTTTCTTCGATGCGCGTGGCCAGCCAGCCCTGTGGATACTCGACCACCACTTTGCGGATCTTGCCCAGGGTGCCGTTGTGAACCATCTCACGTGCTTGTTTGACCAGCGGATAACCCGTGTAGTTGTGGGTCAGGCCATAGAGCAGACCAGTTTTTTCCACGAGCTCACCCAGCTCTTTGGCTTCATTCAGGTCAAAGGTGGCGGGTTTGTCACTCAGGACATGGAATCCGTATTCCAAGGCCATTTTAGCGGGTGGGAAATGCACGTGGTTCGGAGTAACGATGGCGATGAAGTCCATGCGCTCACCCTCGGGCAGTGCAGCTTCTGCTTTGATCATCTCTTCATAACTGCCGTAGCAGCGATCGGCTGGTAGAAAGAAGTCAGCGCCGCTGTCTTTGGATTTTTGGGGGTCTGAGGAGAAAGCTCCACAGACGAGTTCGATCTGCTGATCAATCGCCGCTGCGATGCGATGCACGGCTCCGATGAAAGCGCCGCGTCCGCCGCCGACCATGCCATAACGAATTTTTCGGCTCATAAACAAGTGTTTTGGGTTCGATTTAGGTTGGGTTAAAAAAGGAGCGCGAGTGTGGCGCAGGCGCAGCGGGTGGGTCAAGCCCGTAGCAAGGCTTTCCCCAACCAAAACGTGGGGTGCATGTTGCCCTGGGCTGGCTTTTGAGGGAAGGGAACCTGATGCTCAGAGATGGAGTGATGCGCGAAAGATGAAGATGACTCGAATAAAACAGCAGCCCTTGCCATCGAACTCAACGCTTATGAAAACCCCCCGTTCCCTCATGAAACGCACCCTGAGTTCCGCTGTCCTGGCCACCATCGCTCTTCTGGCTGTCACCCCTGATTCGCAGGCCAAGGACAAAGATGGTCGCCGTGGTCCTGATTCCCGATCCCCTCAAAGCTCCAGGGGCCTGTTTGGCAGTCGTGGTCCAGATCGCCATGATCACCGCCGTGATGACGATGACCGTCGTCGCTACTTTGCACAGCCTCGCAGCAGCTTCCGACTGACTTTGGGCAATGGCTATGCAGGCCGCGGTTATTATTACGGTCCCGCCAATTGCTCGTATTTTTATCAAGGCAGTGGTATCGCCTATTACAGCAGCCGCGAACGTGTGCCGCAGCATTACTGGGGTGGTGGTTCGTCCTACCGCTCCACGGAAATGTCGGTCCAGCGTGCTCTCGCTCAACGGGGTTATTACAATGGCCCGATTGATGGAGACATCGGCCCGGGCTCCAGAGCTTCGATTGCTCGCTATCAGCGCGATCGTCGTCTGCCTGTGACGGCTTCCATCAATGCCACCCTGCTGCGTTCCCTGGGACTGTAAGTTCCGGTTGGATCCACACTGAATCGAAGGCCACCTACGCGAGCGGGTGGCCTTTTTAGTTATATAGTGGCCTCGCGGCGTGCCCAGGCATCTGCCTCGATCAGGGTGCCGAGGTCTGGATGCTGGATGACCTGATGTTTCTCCATGACTCGAGCCACCGTCTGCCAGATGGCCGGAAAGGAGGTGCGCTCACTCAAGAATGCCTCCACCGCGACTTCGTTGGCTGCATTCAAAACCGCAGGCAGCGTGCCTCCGACCTCACCCGCATGTCGGGCGAGATCCAGGGCGGGGAAATCCTGGGTGCGCGGTGCCTCAAAATGCAGCGACGCGAGTTTGGCGAAATCCAGTGGACGCAGGTTATTGGGTACCCGATCTGGCCAAGTTACGGCATACTGGATGGGGAAACACATGTCGCTGTGGCTGAGTTGGGCGATGACGCTGTGGTCCATAAACTCGACCATGCTGTGCACGATGCTTTGCGGATGCACCACCACTTCGATCTGGCTCATAGGCACATCGAAAAGCCAGCGCGCCTCGATCATTTCCAGGCCTTTGTTAAACAGGGTGGCGGAGTCGATGGTGATCTTCCGACCCATGCTCCAGGTGGGATGTTTCAGGGCCTGAGCCACGGTGACTTGTGGCAGTTGATCCGCTGGTAGTTGACGGAAAGGACCGCCACTCGCGGTGATCAGCAGTCGGCGCACATCGCTGGAGCGCTGCCCTTCCAAGCACTGAAAGATGGCGTTGTGCTCACTGTCCACGGGCAGGATTTTCACGCCCTTGCGCCGGGCCGCTTCCATCACCGCTTCACCGGCCATGACGAGGATTTCTTTGCTGGCCACGGCCAGGTGTTTGCCCTCTTCAATAGCGGCTAAGGCAGGTGCTAAACCTGCGACGCCGACAATCGCCACCAGAACCATGTCTGCATCGCTGGCGCGCACCAGATCCACCAAACCCTGACTGCCAACATGCAGGGTCACATCCGAAGGTAAAAGCGGGCGGGCTTTGGCGGCGGCGGCTTCATCCGTGAGGGCCACTTGTTTGACCCCGGTTTTTCGCACTTGCTCGACCAGAGCCTCGACACTGCGCGCGGCGGCCAGTCCCACGATTTCCATCCGTTCCGGGATGTCTTCTGCGACTTTGAGGGCGCTGGTGCCGATGGAGCCCGTGGAGCCGAGAAGGAGGACTTTGCGACGAATGGCCATGCGTGAGGGTGCGGATCAACCAGCAATGGCCGCCAAGTAAAAGTAAAACACAGGAGCTGTGAAAAGCAGGCTATCCGTGAGGTCGAGAATGCCGCCGATGCCAGGGAACTTATGACCCGAGTCCTTGATGGCCGTGCATCGCTTCAGCACGGACTCGGCGAGATCGCCTGTCACTCCGGCGCTGCACAGGATGGGGGCCAAAATCAGACCGTGCCACCAGGTCAGCGGCGCTAGTTTTTCCGGCACGGTCCAGAGCAGGATCATGGCTCCGGCAAAGGAGAACACGAAAGCACCCACGAGACCTTCCCAGGACTTCGCGGGGCTGATGTGTGGGATCATTTTGTGCTTCCCGAAAATCACGCCTGCCACATAGGCCCCCATGTCGCTGAACTTGGTGACCACGATCAAAAAGAGCACCAAAAACAGGCCCGTCGGGGTCTTGCCATCGCCCTGGAAATACATCAGACGCGCGATGAATCCGAAGAAGATCACCGTGTAAACCACCCCAAACACGGTGGAAAAGATGCGCTGAAGGGTGACGATGCCCTCCAGTTGATGCCGGTAACAGAGCAAGAAAGCGCCATGCACACTGGCGGTGAGCGCTGCCAAATCGAGCCACATCGGCGGGGCGATCTTGTGCCGCATGACCCACCAGGTCATCGTGCCCCAGTAGGCGAGGCAAATGCAGAGCCCGAGCAGATTGAAAGAACGCGCCTGGGCATCTGTGCGCAGCAGACGATAATACTCAAAGGCACCTGCAACCCCAAAGAAACCGGTCAGGGCGATCAGGATCCAGTCGGTCTTCCACTGGATGGCAGCTGAGATGATGACCCAAAGGATCAGGGTGCTGAAGAGTCTGGACATGAACACGCGACGCTTACTCGGCGGTTGGGCGGGTGTGTCAGAGCTCATGCGGTCAAGTTCAGAAGGCGCGCTATTAAGAGCAGGTGACAGCGAAACTGCAAACTCCAAAGCGAGAACGCAGCACTCCTCTTGCCGATCGCGCCTGACCGTCCATCCTCTGCGGTCATGTCTCCTGTCGTCCAGACCCTCGCCGATCTCGTGCGCATCAACAGCGTGAACGCCTCCTACGAAGGCGGGCCGGGGGAGCGTGAGGTGGCCCGCTATGTGCAGCACTTTTTCGAACAGCGAGGCATCGAAACTTGGGAACAGGAGGTTTTCCCGGGGCGACCCAATGTCCTCGCCCGTCTGCCTGGGCGTGATTCGCGGCGTCGCCTCGTGCTGGAGGCGCACACGGATACCGTTTCGGTGAAAGGCATGACCATCGCGCCGTTTGACCCGGTCATCGCCGACGGGAAAATGTTTGGCCGAGGTGCCTGTGACACGAAAGCTGGCCTCGCGACGATGATGCACGCGATGGCATTTTTGAAAGCCGAAGGGATCACGCCAGAGTGCGATGTGCTGCTGGCTGCAGTCGTCGATGAAGAGTTTTCTTATCGTGGTGTGGTGAAGCTGTGTGAAGACCTGCAAGCCGAGGCAGCCATCGTGGCGGAGCCGACCGAGATGCGTGTGGTCATCGCCACCAAAGGCGTGCTGCGCTGCCGCATTCTCGTTCATGGCAAATCGGCGCACAGTTCCAAACCGCAGCTCGGGGTGAATGCGATCACGCAGATGGCGCGGGTGATCGCTGCGATCGAGGCGGACAATGAGCGGATGCGAGGCCTGCAACATCCTCTGGTCGGCCACGGGACCTGCAATGTGGGCGTCATCCAGGGCGGCACACAGGTGAACTTTGTGCCGGATCGCTGCGCCATCGAGATCGACCGCCGCCTTCTGCCAGGCGAACGCGCGAAAGACGCCGTGAGGCACTATCGAGCGCTTTTAGCCTGCCTGCCAGAGGTGAAGGCCGAGATCGAAGAGCCGCTCTTGCTCGTCGATGAAGCCCTGGACACACCGTTTGAAACACAAGTCGTTCAAGTCGCGTCGAGCCTCCTGCGTGATCTCGGGCTCGAGGCTGCGCCCTGCGGCGTGCCTTTTGGATGCGATGCCAGCAAACTCTCTCGGGCGGGCATTCCCAGCATCGTCTTTGGCCCTGGCAGCATTGACCGCGCTCACACGGCTGATGAGTGGGTCGAGTTGGATCAGGTCGAGCAGGCTTTGGAGTTCCAGAGAAGATTCCTCCTCGCCTACTCGTAAACCTTCGAGATGAACACACGCCGTCACTTTCTCGCCACCACACTTGGCTCCGCCCTGAGCACCCAGATCGCCAGTTGCGCCTCCTTGCCCTCCGGCGGCTCCATCGACGCCCACGTGCATGTTTGGACCCCTGACACCGCGAAGTATCCGGTCGCCTCAGGGTTCGAGAAAAAGAGTGTCGCTCCTGAAAGCTTCACGCCCGAGCAACTCTTCACTCACACTCGTGCGGAAGGAGTCTCGCGGATCGTGCTCATTCAGATGAGCTTTTATCAATTCGACAATCGCTACATGCTCGATGCCATCGCCGCGCATCCCGGCACCTTCTCAGGCGTGGCCATCATCGACGAAAC
>JAIXVB010000275.1 GCA_027483245.1 Verrucomicrobiaceae bacterium
CTCACAGGCAAAGCCGCGCAAGACACCCAACTGACTTTGACTCCAGGCGCCATGACTCTTGCGTCGGTGAAAATCGAGCTGCTGCCCCATGAGCAGCACCAGAACAGTCTCGAGCTCAATGGCACACGCAATGGCATGACCCTCACGCCTCAGTTCACCACACGTGCCAGTGGCGCAAAAAAGGACACCCGCCTGAACATCCGCCACGCCGAGGCGGACCCTTACGAGCCCCGTTACTCCGCCACGGCTGACATCATCGGCGTGCAGGGCGGCTGGAAAACACGCGGCGTGGATGCGGATCGCGCGCACACTTCCGTCTGGCTGCTGGAGGCTCCGATCAAGCTGGGCGCACAGGACAGCGTGACGATCCGTTTGCCAAATCACAGTGTCGGCAGCTTGCGTATTTCGCTGTCGAGCATCGCCCCGCTGCGGCCACTGGTGGCTAATGCTCTTCATGGTCTGCTGCGCAACGATCCAGCTCAGGTCGCCCAGCATTGGCTGACCTCCACGGACAAGGTCGATTCAGCCCTGCGCGCTCGTTTCCACCAGCTGCACAAAGATGCGCTGGAATGCCGGGAAGGCAAGGCCTGGACTCAGGTCACTGTGGCGGTGCAAAAACCCATGGAGATCCGCCGACTGCCGCGTGGCAACTGGATGGATGACAGCGGTGAACTCTGCCCGCCTTCACCCCCCGAGTTCATTGTGGGGAAACTGCCTGAAAATGCTCCGCGCCAAAGCCGAATCGATCTCGCTCGTTGGCTCTGTGCCCCCGAAAACCCACTGACGGCTCGCGCCTTCACCAATCGACTTTGGAAACAGTTCTTCGGCACCGGATTGAGTTCTGCCGTCGATGATCTCGGCGCGCAGGGAGAGACCCCGAGCCACCCGGAGTTGCTGGATTGGCTAGCCTGCGAGTTCCGTGACAGCGGCTGGAATGTCCAGCATGTGATGAAGCGGATCGTCACCAGCCACACGTATCTTCAAGACAGCAAAACGCGCCCGGAACTCAAGGACGTGGATCCCAACAACCGCCTGTTGGCCTTTCAAAACGCCCGCCGCCTCGATGCCGAGTTTGTGCGCGACAATGCCCTCTTCGCCGCAGGCATCCTGAACCTGGAAGACATCGGCGGCCCCAGTGTGAAGCCCTACCAACCCGCGGGTTATTACGACAACCTTCAGTTCCCCAATCGCGACTATAGCGCGGATCAAGATGATCGCCAATGGCGACGCGGAGTTTACATGCACTGGCAGCGCACCTTTTTGCACCCGATGCTGGCCAACTTCGATGCACCTGCTCGGGATGAGTGCACCGCTGCCCGCAATGTCTCCAACACCCCTCAACAGGCCCTGACCCTGCTGAATGACCCGACCTTTGTCGAAGCGACACGCTGCTTCGCGGAGAACCTCCCCCAGGGCAGCGATGAAAATCGCATCGAGACCCTCTACCTGCGCACTTTATCACGGAATCCCAAACCGGCTGAGAAACAGAGCCTGCTGACCTTTCTCCAACAGCAACGCCAGCATTACCACGCCAACCCTGAGGATGCCCAAAAACTGCTGGCCACGGGACTGATCAAGAGCACCTCTACCCAGCCCGCCGAACACGCGGCCTGGACCAGTGTCTGCCGAGTCGTCTTGAATCTGCACGAGACGATCACGAGGTATTAGAGGCTTCCCAAGGCCGCGATGGATCGTTCAGAAAGTCAGAGCCTAGCCATTGGGGCTCTAGCTTCTTCATTTTCTACGGCTCGGACTTCGCCTTCCCTTCCCGGCACCTTGACTCTTTCACCTTCCCGCCCAACTCTCCGCCCCCATGTCAGAAGCAGCTTCCCCGACCGCCTCCCTCGATTTCATCCGCGAAATGATCGCTGCCGATGTGGCAGCTCAGCGCAACGAGGGTTGGGTGATCACACGTTTCCCACCTGAGCCGAATGGTTACTTGCACATCGGCCATGCCAAAAGCATCTGCCTGAACTTCGGTCTCGCTCTAGAAAACGCCCCCCAATCACGCTGCCACCTGCGCTTTGACGACACCAACCCCACCAAGGAAGAGGTGGAGTATGTGGACAGCATCCAGGAAGACGTGCGGTGGCTGGGCTTTGACTGGGGAGACCATCTTTATTACGCCAGCGATTACTTCGAAAAGCTCTACGGTTTCGCGGTTCAGCTCATCGATAAAGGGCTAGCCTATGTCGATGACCAAACGCCGGAGCAAATGCGCCTCACACGCGGCACACTGACCTCTCCCGGCACGGCCAGCCCTTGGCGTGACCGTTCCCCCGCCGAAAACCGCGATCTCTTTGCTCGCATGCGTGCCGGTGAATTTAAGGAGGGCGAAAAAATCCTGCGGGCCAAGATCGACATGGCCTCGCCCAACATGAACATGCGCGACCCTGCGATCTATCGCATCCTGCATGCTCATCATCACCGCACGGGCGATGCTTGGTGCATTTACCCGATGTATGACTTCGCGCATCCGCTGAGTGACGCCCTCGAGAGCATCACCCATAGCCTTTGCACCCTAGAGTTTGAACATCATCGGCCTCTGTATGAGTGGCTCATCAACAACGTCGATGGCCTGCCCGGTCAGCCCTATCAGCGTGAGTTTGCCCGCCTGAACCTGACTCACACGGTCATGAGCAAACGCAAACTGCTGCGCTTGGTCAAAGAAGGACTCGTCAGCAGTTGGGATGATCCTCGTATGCCGACCATCAGTGGCATGCGCCGTCGCGGCATCACGCCTGCTGGCATTCGCAACTTCTGCCACACCATCGGCCTGACGAAATACCCGTCGCTTTCCGAATTGGGATTGCTCGAACACTGCGTGCGCGAGGACCTGAACAAATACGCCCAACGTGTCTATGGGGTGCTGCGCCCGATCAAGGTCGTGCTGACCAATTACCCAGAGGGCCAAGTGGAACACGTCGAGCTGGTCAACAATCCTGAAAACCCAGCCGATGGCACGCGCAAGGTGCCTCTGAGTCGTGAGCTTTACGTCGATGCCGATGACTTCATGGAAGTCCCGGTTCAGGGTTTCCATCGCCTCGTCCCAGGAGGAGAGGTGCGTTTGAAATACGCCTTCTGCATCATCTGCCAGGAAATCATCAAAGACGCCGAAGGGAACATCCTGGAACTCCGCTGCACCTATGACGACGCTACCCGTCACGGTGCCAAACCGGTGGGGCGCCCCAAGGTCAAAGGCACCATCCACTGGGTCAGCGCCGCGCATGCCGTGGATGCCGAGGTCCGTCTCTATGAAACCCTTTTCACCGAAGCTGAGCCCGAAAGCGCCGCTGGCGAGGACGGGGACTTCACCCAATTCCTCAATCCGCAGTCGTTGGAAACCGTGATTGCCAAGATCGAGCCCTCCGTCGCCGACTCCAAACCCGGCACGCATTATCAGTTCGAGCGCGTGGGTTATTTTTACACCGATCCCAAGGACAGCCTGCCCGGCAAACCCGTCTTCAACCGCACCGTCGCCCTGAAAGATGGCTTCGTGAAAAAGTAACGCGAGTTCATCCATTCGGTCATGGATTGCGAAAAGCTGATCGGTCTTCCCAGGCGAGAAAAATCTGGGATTGCATTCCGTGCGCAAATACCCAAAGATAGCGGGCGACTGAGCGGTTGCTGATAGTCAACAATTCCTAAAGAATGATGAAAAACGCCACACTCTGCCTTCTCGCCCTTTTGGTGACGTTGTTGGGCACCTCCTGTTCGTCCAGCAGTCCCTCTAAAGGACGCGTCGTGACAAGCAAAGGCACCCGCATCACCTCCGTCCGCACCACGGCCTACACCCACAGCGAGTCGGATCACATTCAATACGGCGCACGCACAGCCGTCGGCTCGAATCTGAAATATGGCAATGTCCGCAGTGCCGCTGCTGACTGGTCCGTTTATCCCGTGGGCACTATTTTCCAGATCGAAGGCACGCCTTACATCTATCAAGTCGATGACTACGGCTCAGCGCTGGTTGGCACCAACACGATCGATATCTATCAACCCACCCGCGCTCACATGAACGCCTGGGGTGTGCGCAATGTAAACATTCGTGTCCTGCGCTGGGGATCTCGCTCGAAGAGCCTCGCCATCATGAAGGACCGCACGAAGTATGATCACGTGCGTCGGATGGTTCAGCGGATGCAGCGCAGCTAGTTTGAGTCCGTGACCAAAGCTGAACGCGCTGAATTTGTGCTCCGCCGGTTGGCTGAGCTCTATCCCGATCCTCCGGTTCCCTTGGATCACAGTGATCCATACACGCTCCTGGTCGCCGTTTTGTTATCGGCTCAATGCACCGACGTTCGGGTGAATCTGATCACACCTAAACTCTGGAAATTGGGGCGCACCCCGCAAGAAATCGCGGTGGTGCCGGTGCCTGAGATTGAAAAAATAGTGAAACCCTGTGGTCTTGGCCCCCAGAAGGCCAAGGCAATCCAAAAGCTGTCGGAGATCTTGGTCGAAAAGTATGCGGGGCAAGTGCCGGCCGATCTGGCCGCGCTGGAGGAACTGCCCGGCGTGGGTCACAAAACAGCGCAGGTGGTGATGGCACAGTCCTTTGGAGTTCCCTCCTTCCCTGTGGATACCCACATTCACCGCCTCGCCCAGCGCTGGAAGCTGTCGGATGGCAAAAACGTCACTCAAACCGAGCGCGATTTGAAGCGCCTGTTTCCGGAGTCAGCTTGGAACAAACTGCACCTCCAGATCATTTTTTACGGTCGTGAATTCTGCTCCGCCCGTGGCTGCGACGGCACGGTTTGTGAAATTTGCACCACGCTGTTTCCAGAGCGCAAACGAGCGCTGAAAACGAAGAAGGCCTGAAGCTCCTTAAACGCAAAAAAAGCGCTCTGTATCCAGAGCGCTTTTTTGTGTCTTGAGGAAAAAGTCCGATCACCATCTCAAACGTGCTCCAGCACGCACGGTGCGTGTCTCATCCCCAAAGTCGGCTCCCAGATTGAGATCCACCATGGGGAAAACGCGGAAATAAGCACCGATGTCGATCAACTTGCTGTCGTAGTCGCTTGTGCTGCTGACCGTGACACCTGCCTGGAGTTCCAGCCATTCGACCATTTGGTAGCGCAGGCTCGGACGGATATAAACGCCCGCTTCGGTGTAGCTAAGGTTGTTCGTGCTGGCATCGAAGTTGGCGTAGATGAGACCGACTTCCCCCACAAAGTGGAGTTTGTCGGTGATTGGCATGTAAACACCACCTGCGATGCTGATGGTGGAGAGAGCATAGTCCGCGTTCGCAGCGGCCGCTACCGTGTTGCCACCCGAGCCGCTGGTCCAGTTGAAGCCACCTTTGACGAAGAAGCGCATCGGCAGATCAAAGACGAGAGTCGCTCCCAGACCATGACTGCCATCGAAATTACCGCCCTTGGGATTCACGTAACGATAACCCGCTTCGACATAGCTGTAGTTCAACATGCTCGTTCCCATGCTCTGTTGAATACTGCTCCAGGCATTTGCCTGGGGTTGCGGCTGGAAACCGTAATTCGTAACCTGTGGGGTAGGCTCCATCATGGTCGGCCCAGAATAGGAAGGCGTGCTGTAGTTGGGCGGTGGCACACTCGGAGCCATCGCATTGTAGCCGGTGTTACCATAAAGCCCAGAACCAGCAGGAGGCGACATGGCTCCATAACTGCCCATGGAACCGGGGTAAGTCGGTGCCCCAGGCCCCTGTGCGCTGACAGATGAGATCAGTCCTGCCATGATCAGAAACGAGAGGGAAAGGACGGTTTTCATGGGTTTGATAGCTATACCTTGATTATTTGGATAGGTTAAATAATCTTTCATAATCATTATTGCATCAAGTTTTTTCTGTGATTCTCACTTTTTCAGTGAATCGAGTCAGCCAGTAAATACGAAAGCGCTGTTTTCCACTCCACAGTTCCCGGCAAAGACAGCCTCGGCTTGATGCCCCGTCACAGCGCGGCTAGGCTCACTCGCTTGATGATCTCTGACTCCGACCTCTGGACCCGCCGCTTCTGGACACTGCTCGCCTGCGTGTTCGTTTTCCGCGCCGCATTCATGCTTTTTTTCTGCGCTCAGGCCGATCTGGCGGGCGATGAAGCCTATTACTGGGATTGGGGTCGCCAACCCGATTGGGGCTACTACAGCAAGCCACCCCTGATTGGTTGGCTCATGGGGCTGGTCGGCTGGCTCACCGGGGCCTCTGACTGGGGAGTTCGCGGTCTGTCGCTGCTGCTGGGCACAGGAACCCTGGCCGCTCTTTTTGTCCTGACGCGCTCCCTTTATGATGCACGCACCGGCTTTCTGGCGGCCGCACTCATCTTACTGACACCCGCCAGCGCAGGGTTGAATCTCTTTTTGACCATTGATGCACCGCTGCTGCTGCTCTGGACGACTGCCCTGCTGGTTTTTTGGTTTGCTGCGCAAAAACCCAGCTGTTGGACGCGCTGGATAGTCTTGGCGCTGATCATTGGCATCGGCACGCTGAGCAAACAGATGATGCTCGTTTTTCCGCTGCTGATGGTGCTTTTTGCAGCCGTTTCGCGAGAGGACCGAGGTCTGCTGAAAAATCCACGCCTGTGGATCGCCATCGCCATCGGCGCGCTCTTCCTCACCCCAGTGCTGTGGTGGAATCAGCAGCACCAGTGGATCACTCTCGAACACACCAAACATCACTTCGACACCAAGCAGCTCGGGGTCGGCAAATGGATCGTCCGCACTCTAGAGTGGCCGGGAGTTCAGGCCCTTGTCTATTCTCCCGTCACTTGGGCAGCACTCATCTCAGTCGTCTGGCTCGGTCTGACTCACTGGAAAACGATGGCACGACGCGAGCGCTACCTGCTCGTCACCTCAGCGCCCGCGCTGCTAATCTTCACCCTGTTGGCCCTCCGTCAGCGCATCAATCCAAACTGGCCAGCCGTCTTTTACGTGCCCGCCTTCATCCTCGTCGCTGCTTGGTTCAGCGGTCACCTGCCTTTTGGAAAAGCCGAGGCATGGAAAAAATGGACGCTGCGAGTCGCGGCCGTGTTTGCAGTCATTCTGCACATTGCCATTCCAGTCACCTTTCTCACCAGCTTGAAGGGGCACAAAAAATTGGCGGAATTGCAGGGCTGGCGTGAAACCGGTCGCCAAGCCGGGGCCTTTTTGGAAAAAGTCCCCCGCCCTGCGGAGACCTTTGTGCTGACACTCGGCCATCGCTACAACGCCGCGCAGATGGCCTTCAACATGCCCCAAAACCCACGCACCTATCGCTGGGAACCCTCTGGGGTGCCGATGTCGCAGTATGAAGTCTGGCCAGGCCCTGAAGAGAGGCTGGGCGATGACGCCCTCATTTTCTCTGAAGGCGGCAACTTTGTGGGGCAACTGCCAGCAGCGGTGACGGATTGTTTCGAAAAAACAGAGCGTTTGGGCCGAGTCGAAGTGCCTCTTGGACAGACCCAACGACTTTTTGACGTCTTCCTCGGACACCGCCTGAAAAGCTGGAAAACCATCGGACAAACCCACCAACCATGAGTTCCTGGGACCTGGACCTGCTGCATCGGATCAATCGTGAGTGGACACACCCCGCTCTCGATTGGCTGATGCCCGCCGTCTCGGCCATCAACGCCTGGGTTCCCCTGATCATTCCTCTCGTTCTTTTCCTGGCTTGGCGTGGTTCCAAATCCACCCGCTGGATGCTCTTGTGCATCGCTTTGGCCGTGGGGCTCGGAGATGGCGTCGTCTCCAACACCCTGAAAAAAACCATCGGTCGTGTGCGCCCGCGCGATGCCATCACCGGTGTCACGGTGCGTGACCTTGGGGATGGCTCACCCGCCTTCCTGCGTTTGTTCAAAACCCCCACTCAGCGCCCGAGTCAGCCGCGAGGTGAAACACGCGGGAAGTCCTTCCCGAGCAGCCACACGGTCAACATGTTCGCGCTGGCCACAGTCATCGCTCTCTTTCACCGACGCTGGGGCCTGATCCTCTACCTCGTCGCCGGCTTCGTGGCTTACTCACGC
>JAIXVB010000611.1 GCA_027483245.1 Verrucomicrobiaceae bacterium
TGTGATGCCGCAGGCCAGCGTGGCTCAGGGATTGCCTGCACCCAAGGGTGAGGTGAAGCTGGACACTCTTCCTGCCGTGAAAATCGTCGCGTTAAAATTCAGCGGTGTTTCGTCCCGAGATCGAGAGGCGAAAGAACTCGCGCAGCTGCAAGCCTGGGCTTTGAAGCAGGGCCTTGTGACAGAAGGTGATGCCTTTTACGCCTACTACGATCCGCCTTGGACACCAGGCTTCATGCGGCGGAATGAGGTGCTGCTGCGTGTGAAGTCGAAATGATGTGGTGCCTCATGGCGTATGGGTGAGATGCGTTGTTTCGTTTTTTACTCATGCCTTTCGTTTGTGCTGGGGATGGAGGTCTCCGTCTGGGCTCAGCAGGATAACTTCAAGCCGATTCCACGTGTTCAGGCGATTCCTTTGCCGCATCACATCACGTCGTTTCAGTTCGAAGGGCGTGAGCTGACGGCTCTGCATTTTGATCCTCAGGACATGCGGCCTTTTTGGTATCCGATCCGAGCTTCGAAAGACGTCAGCCTCACTCGCATGGGGCATCCTCATGATCCCTTGACGCACAGTCATCACAACAGCGTGTGGGTCACTCACAACAGCTTGAATGAGATCGATTTCTGGGGCGATCACGCGAAGAAACAGGGCCGCATCACCACAGTGGAAGTGTCGCGGGAAGGTTATGAAGACACGGATGAATTCGCCTCCATGCGCATGGTGAATCATTGGACACGTGCCGAGGATCAGTCGCTGCAACTGATTGAAGTCCGTCGCACGGAGGTGCGTCCGATCAAGGGTGCTAGGAGTTGGTTCATGATTGTGGACATGGAATTCAGCCCACCCAAAGGTCAGGTCGCAACCTTTGGCGCTTCAGGATTTGGTTTGATCGCTGTGCGAGTGGCGAAAAGCATCGGAGTTCATGATGGCGGGGGCCGCATCCTGAATTCGGAAGGTCTGATTGATGAGAAACAAGTGTTTCGAAAACCTGCCCGCTGGTGTGATTACAGCGGACGCGTCACGAGTGAGGCGGATGGCCTCGCGGGCATGACCTTGATGAATCATCCGATGAATCCACACAACCCCACCGCCTTTCATGTGCGCAATGATGGTTGGATGGGATGTTGCCTGAGTCTGGATTCGCCGATTGAAGTCACGGAAGCTCAGAAACTGCGCGTTCGATATGGACTCTGGGTTCATGAAGGAGTCGCCACTCAGGTTGAATGCGAGGAGCACTGGCGGGCCTTTGCCGCTTTGCCGGTGGCGGATCTTTGGCCTGCTAAGAAGTGAGTCGAGCGGCCAAATCTCAGTGAGCTGAGAGGTCAGGAGTCTCAGGACAAAGGTGTCAAAGCCGTGACGGGTTTTACACGCTCTTTACTCGCCTTTCTGGAGGGGAGTCGGTAGCATGGATTCAATTCAGCCACCTTTATGCTTATGCGTGTCCTCTGGTTTTCTGCCTTTATCCTTGCGGCCTCATCGCTGTTTTCCCAAGAATCTTCAGCACCAGTGGCTCCGCCAGTCACCGTGCCATTGCCCACCCCGGTCGCAGCACCGATGGTTGAGCGTGAGCGCACGGTTTATGTGCCCTTTGAAGAATTGGAGAAGGTTTTCAAAGATGGCGGTAAGGGCGTCTTTTTACCCTATCGCGAGTTCCTGGATCTCTGGAATGAACTGACGATCAAACGTGAAGCAGAGGTCAAACCACCACCGACAGATGCGGTAATCGCCAAAGCGGAATACTCAGGTCGAATCGAAGGGGAAAGTCTGATCTTGGATGCCAAAGTGACCGTTGAGTCCTTCAAAAAAGGCTGGGTGCTGTTGCCTCTGGTGGCGAAGAAAGCGCCAGGCATCGGTGAAGCTGAAACGGGCAAAGCGGTGCTGCGATCTCGCTCCGATGGTGCTGATGTGTTGCTGCCGGACAAGGGCGTCTATGAACTGATGATGAAGATTTATGCTCCGATTCAGCGCTCACGCGGACAATCCCGAGTCTCTCTGAATTTGCCACGTGCTGCGGTCTCGCGGCTCACCCTGAATGTGCCTGAAGAGGGATTGGAATTCAGCCTCAATCCTGCAGCGGCTTTCACGACTCAGATGACTGACGGGCAGACACAGTTCTCCTGTTTTTTTGGCAGTGGGGAACAGCAAGAGATCGCCTGGGGCAGCGGGCAGGCGGTGACGCAAATGCAGCCACTGCTGCTGGCTAACACCAAGATGACGACCAAGATCGGTGCGAGTTCCATGACCACCGAAGCCAACATCGCTTTTCGCATCCTTCGGGCTCCTGTGAGTGAGCTGAAAATCACGCTGCCCTATCTGCAAGAAGTGCTCGGTGTCACAGGCCCAGGGATCAAAGAGTGGAAGCTCATCGAACCTGCGGCGGTTGCGGGGAATCTCGAACAACTGAAAAAAACGCTCGTCATCATTCCTGAAAAACCGCTTCGTGATGACTACACGCTCAAGCTTCAACTCGAGAGTTTAGTCGCTCAGTTGCCTGCCGAGATATCGGTCCCTGAAATCGAGATTGTGGGTGCCTCTCAGGCCAATGGTGAAGTGACCCTGAGTGGTGAAGCGCAGATTGATTTTACTCCCAAGACACTCACCTCCGTCACTCGCAGCCAGACCGCCACGAGTGGCAGCACCTTCCGTCTGTTGCGTCAGCCCTACGAGCTCACGCTGGAAGTCACCGAAGCCAAATCACAGGTCGAAGTGACAAGTGCTTCACGGATCGAAATCATGCGGGACTCGACACGGCTGGAGACGTTCTTTGATTATCACGTGCGCCGTGTTGGTCTCTTTGACCTTCGTGTTGCGGTGCCGGTTGGCCTAACGATTACCGATGTTCAGGGCGCTGACATTGCAGAATGGAAGCTCGATGTTACAGGAGCGATTCCAATGCTCCAGGTGAAGTTGAATCAGCAAAAAGTGGGGGCTTTTCAGTGGTCGCTGATCGGACGTCAGCCGCGGGCCTTGTTGGCAGATGTGTCACTGCCTGTCATCGCTCCTCAAGGGGTGACCAGGCATGAATCCGTGGTTGGTGTCGCCGTGCATTCGAGTTTGGAAGCCAACACTCGTGAGCTGGGAGATTTTCAACAAGAAGATGTCGTCGCTTTGCCCGCGAATCTCCGCCAGGTCAGTGCTCAGGCCACTTCTTCAGATTTGGAGACGAGTCTGGCATTCCGCTATCGCGATGCCGCTAAACCTGCTGTGTTGGCTTTAAAGAGTCGCAGTTCGCAAGTCAGTGTGGAGGTGCTGACCTGGGTGGAGGTGCGTGAACAATCAACTCGGCACACCTGGACGCTTGCTTTTGAAGTGGCCTACGCTGGCAGAGATCGTTTTGTCTTGGCTGTGCCCAA
>JAIXVB010000749.1 GCA_027483245.1 Verrucomicrobiaceae bacterium
AAAGAAACGCGGGTCGATGGCGACCTGCAAAACATCATGACGCAGCTCCAGCTCTATGAAGCCCGCAACATGCGCTCCCCAACGACCGAGCAGGGATTGAAGGCCCTCGTCGAAAAACCCACCTCGGAGCCACTGCCGGAAAAATGGACCGCGCTGATGGAAGAAGTGCCGAAAGATCCTTGGGGCCAAGAATACAAATATCGCTACCCAGCCCAGAAATCCAAGAAGCCCTACGATGTCTATTCCGTCGGTAAAGATGGCGTCGAGGGCAATGAAGACGATATTGGCAACTGGAAAGCCACCGCCACGGCGAAGTAGTGAAGGGCTGGTCGAAAGACCGTCTGAAGCTTTGGCAAAAAAGAAGGAGACCTGACAAACCCTCATTTTTTGCCATTTTATAAGTCGGGCAATTGAACTCGAATGCGCTGCTTTATGTCTGGCTAGGCTGAATCTCAGATCTACCCAATCATGCCAGCCTCATCCCAACAGAAAGAAATACGGCGAATGATTATTGGTTTTACGCTCGTGTTCCTGGTCTTTGCCTTTCCTCTCTTTCTTTTTCCCATTGTCTATGTTGGTGAGTTCGTTTTTGGGTTCGGTGACGAGTCGCACCCCAAAACAGAATATGCATCAACAGAAATCCATTATCTTAAATTTAAGATATTTACATATAAAATGCACAACCGGGTTCTCCCAACAACTGAACAAGGATTGTCAGCCCTCGTTCAGGCACCCGAGGATGCCAGATCGAAACGAAAACTAGCAGATGCATATGAAATCCAAGATCCTTGGGGTCATCCTTACCGATACCAGAGGCCTGGCCTAAAATCTGGTGGAGATTATGACCTTTGGTCTGCTGGTTACGATGGATTGGATGGAACCAAAGACGATATCTTGGGTTGGGATGAAGAGCTAGCGCCCCAATGAGACATGACGCATTCAGAAACTCGAACGTCAACGAAGCCCGAGATTCATCCTCCGGTGCTTCGTCATTCGTGATTCGTCATTCGTCATGCCATCTCGGTTTTACTCTCGTTGAGATCGTGATCTCTCTGACCATCATCATCGTCATCGCTGCAGGCGCGGTGCCGATGTTCAAAGGTCTGATGGAAGAGCAGCAGGCGCGGGAGCCGATCACGGAGCTGGTGCGACTGGCCAAAGACGCACGAATCCGAGCCATGCGGGAGAAGCGGCCCTATCAGGTGGCGTTTTATCCGGGAGGGTTTGTGGCCTCGCGTTACTTCAGCCCCTACCTGCAATTGGCTGAACTCACGAGCTTTCTGGAAGAGGAAGAAACCGGTGTGCGGCGGCTCAATCCGAATGCGGATGATGCGGACTCCGACCTGGACGCCGGGGCGGGAACGACCTCGACCTCCACGCTGCCGCTGGCTCCTGAGGGGCCAAAAATCGATGACAACTGGCAAGAGCACTATGACTTGCCGCAGGAGACTCATTACAGCCTGAAGTTCTGGCATGAACTGGAAGAGACGGCGGTCGAGGGCGAAGTCGTCAAGCTTTGGGTCTTCCAGCCTTCCGGCATTTGTCAGCCTTTGAAACTGCGCCTTGAGCGACCTTCAGCGGTCTTTGAGGTGGAGTTCGGCGCTCTGACAGCTGACATCACCCGGGAGGTCATTGATCTGCGATGAAGCTCTTCAAAACGGATCTTCAGAGTCGTTCGGGCCGGGCTCGGCTGCCCATGGCTTTTGCGCAACGCCCTCGGACGTTCGTTTTACCGCGTGGTTACATCCTGCTTGAGCTGGTCATCGCGCTTTCGATGTTTTCCATCGGGGTGCTCGGTCTAGCGCGGGCTTTGAACACGTCCATGGAGGTGGCCAATATCTTGAACAAAGATCAGCGGGTGCGCATCGGCATGAGGTCCTTTTTGGAAGAGGTGCGACGGAAACCGCTGAATGAAATCTCCACCAGCACGACGGATGCGGTCACGGGAGTCACCTACACGAGCAGCATCGAACGAATCGCCCTGACGACCACACGCGGTGACACGCTGAGTGATCTCTACAATCTAAAAGTCATCGCCACCTACAGCGTCGGCAATGAGCAACGGGAGGAAAGCGTGGACGTGTATGTTTACAAACCTGCCACACGCTGAAGCGCCCCGAAGCGCGCGGAGAGCCTTCACCCTCATGGAAGTGGTGATCGCCCTGACGATCCTGGGTATGATCACAGGCACCTTGTTTGCCATCATTCAGGGCAGTGTGCGGGCAGCTTCGCATGTGGAGCAACTGCAGCGTGAAAATGACAGCATCAATCGTTTCCTCGAACTCTGTCGGAAGACTTTCACAACCCTGCCGAGCACTGCCACGCTGACTCTCACGGCGCTGGACCCGAATTCGCCCACTTCCTCTGCGCAGGAGCTGACGATCAGTGGCTCGCCGAATTGCTTTGGATTCGGGCTCAACCCGATCTCGTATGAGGACACCATCCTGGGCCTTCGCCCTGATCCCAATGGCGCGACGGATGCGAATGGAGCGCTGATTCAATACCTGAGCCTTTCACGTGAAGACCTGATCCCCGAAGACGATAGCACCATGGCATTGCGCCAGGACACAGCGGGTCTCAATGCGCCGGATGAGCAGGGCCGCTATTGGATGCCACTGCTGCCCGAAGTGGTGCAGCTGAAATGGCGTTTCTTCAAAGAGGACGATGAGACCTGGCTGGAGGAATGGGATGACTCGGAATGGCCTGCCCTCATCGAAGTCCAACTGGTGATGAAGGATCGCACCACTCCGCTGCGCATGGTTTACAGCGTGCCCGTGATTGAAATCATCAAAGGCACCGCCACCACGACAACGAACAACGCCGCAACCACGACCAATCAGAACAACACCAACTCAAATCAAGGCGGTGGCGGTGGCGGAGGTCGTGGTGGCCAAGGGGACAACGATACGGGAGGGGACAAGCAATGAAGACTCTCTCCGCACATCTTCCATTTCGAGGCGCACAACCTAAAGGCTCTGCGCTGATGCTCATGGTGTGGGCGCTGCTGCTCATGTCTGTGACCGTCATGGGCGTGGTCGAATACATCCGCTACAGCGCTGAGGAGGCCGTCCTGGCATCGGCAGAGTTTCGCGCGCTGCATTTGGCGGAGAGTGGGCTGACGGTGGGACTGCACCCGAATGTGCGACGTGGTGACAAATCGCTGAAACAAAAGATTGGCACGGACAGTGGCTTCGATGTGGTGATCAACTATGAAGGTGCGCGCATCCCGATCAATTTCATCAGTGATGAGCGCCTGCGTGAGGCTGTTTATGAGCTGTTCCTTCGCTGGGGTTTGAACAGCGATGAGGCCAGCATTGCCAGTGAGTCCCTGGCGGATTGGGTGGATACCAATGACACCGTGCGCTCGAACGGCGCCGAGACGGCTTATTATGAAAGTTTGGGCGTCTTTGAGCTGCCTCGCCAACAGGGATTCATCAATGTGGATGAGATGCTGCTCGTGCGGGGCATGGGCGTGGTGGATCGTTTGAAACCAGATTGGCGTGAGTTTTTCAGCGTCTATGGAGACGGCACCATCGACCTGCGCACAGCCTTTAAAGAAACCCTGATCGCCATCAGTGGAGCCTCCGAGACGGACGTGAACAATTACGTCACCCGGCGCGATGGTGCGGACGGCGTTCCGGGCACGGAGGATGACCAGCGCATCTCCGATTCGGAGGCCTATCGTTTGCTCGGACTCTCCGGGGCACGAGGGCAGGCCATGCAGAGCATCCTGACCAGCGATGATGACGTGCGCCGCATCACCAGCACTGGTTATGTGGGTGAAAAAAGAGCTCAGATCATTGTCATCGCACGGCGCGGCGACGATCGCTCCCTGACCTATCTCGCCCGCATTGAGGAATAAGCAGGTCGCACGCAACTTCCCCTCGCTCTCGACGTTCCATTCCCCTCCCCCATGTCTTTTTCTGCTGCCACACTCCTTTTGCCCTCCCCAGATGCCTCGTGGCGCGTGTGGAAACCGAAGGGATCCAGTTCGGGGGAGACGATCGAAACTCCGGCCCAAGTGAGCGCTCAGGGCAAGCCCCTCGTCGTCGGTTTACCCGCCACGGCCTGTCGCACGGTGGGCATGATTTTGCCCAATGCCGATCATGAGGTGCTGGAGCAGATCATCATCACGCAGTTGGATCGCCGGGGCATGAAACTGATCGGTGGCCAGGAGCGGAACTTTCGCTGGCACTTGCTGACTCAGACCGCCTCGACCGCGACGGTGAGTGTGGATGTCCTTGCCGATCCTTTTCCTGAGAGCTTGGCTCTGCCACAAGCCTCGGACTACACCGCAGCGCTGCGACTGGTCACGCTGCCGGGCGGGCATCTGGTGATCACGGAGGAGCATGGTTCTTTGGTGCTCGCGGCCAGTTATCAGGGGCGGCTTTATCACAGCCATCTTTTCGCACCCGCCTCCGCCTCACCGGAGGACATGGCGCTGGAGATCAATCTGGCGCGTCTCTCCCTGGAGGTGGACCTCGGGCAGGGCAGTCTGACCGGCATCGCGTTGGCGGGATCGTCGTGGGACAGAACCCTGGCAGAACAACTCACGACGCTAACCGACCTGCCCACGCGCATCGTGGCGCAGTTGCCCCCGAATGCAGATCTGGACACCCGCAGCTGGACACGCCTGCTACCTGCGACCGTTCGCGAGGCCCAGAACAGCGCGGCGCGGCGGAGCAAACTGACCCGTTTTGGCCTGTTGGGAGCGCTCTTGTTTGTCGCCTTGGCTTTCCTTGCCTTTGCCTATCTGACCTTTCAAGAACGCACCGCAGCGCAACTCCAGGTCGCTGTGGATGCCACTGCGGAGCCTGCGCTTCAGGTGAAAAAGACCGTCGAACGCTGGAAGGCGCTGGCACCGGCGATCGAGCCGAAACGTTATCCCATGGTTCTGCTGGCAGAGATCACCAAACTCATGCCCCCGAGTGGCATCGTCATCCGCGAGTTTGAGCTCAAGGACAACGAGATCGACATGCGAGGAGATGCGCGGGATGCGCAGGTGGCCGTGCAGTTTGTCGAAGATCTGCAAAAGAGCAGCCTCCTGGGCCGCTTCACCTGGACGAAACCCCAGCCGACACTTCGTGACAACGTCGCTCAATTCCGCGTGCAGGGGAAAGCGCAGTAACACCCTTTTGATTTCAGACCATGGCTCAAAAGCTCACCTCTCGTGAAAAGAACCTGCTCCTGCTCTGTGTGGGCACGCTCGTTTTCATGGCGATGGCCATCGTCATGAATGACTTCCTGCAACGCCGCACCACGGCGCTGCAAAAGATTGCCAGCCTGCAGGCGCAGAAAAGTGAAAACGACACCTGGATGGCCGACCGGGCATTTTGGGACAAACGCCGGGCTTGGTTGACCGAAAAGATGCCCATCACGGAGAGCCTGGGCCGCGCGCAGGGGCAGCTTTTGGAGGATCTGCAAAACGAAGCGCTGGAATACGGCATCACCACCGAGCAGCCCACCCTGCCCCCCCTGGCGGCACCGAACGAAAACTTCCGCGAAGTGACCGTCTCCATGCGTCTGCGTGGCGATCAGGCTACCGTGTTGGCCTGGCTGGCCACCATGCAATCCCCCGAGAAATTTCAGGCGATTCGCCAATTGGAATTGGAGATCGACACCCGTGCTCGTGAAAAGACTCCGCAGGTGGTGTGCAACTTGACCCTGGCCCGTTGGTTCAAACCCGAAACAGGCCTCTAACCCTCCCTAACCATGAAAACATCCTTGTCTCTGCTGCTCTCGGTTGGAGTGTCATGCACCTGCCTGGCGGCGGAGCCTGATCCGGATCTGCCGCAGCCTTTTGATCCCAACACGCTGGCCCCCATCATGACCAGCTCTCCGTTCACGCGCATGGTGAACATGTCAGACAATTTGGTGCTCACGGGCATCGCCTACATCAATGGCAAACCTGTGGCGACGGTCTTCAACAAGGAGACCAAAGAATCCCACATTGTCTCCAGTGAACCCAACTTCCAAGGCTGGGTCTTGAATGAAGCCATGCCTGCACCGGACATCACCCGCAGCCGTGCCAAAATCACCATCGGTGGAGAACAGGTGAGCGTTCATTACGCCACGATCACCGCGAAAGACATGCAGGGTGAGCGCAAAAAAGACCGCGCTGAAGGCGACCGTCCCTCGGGTGGTGAGCGTCTGAGCCGTGGCTCACGGGGTCCCTCGGAAGAAGATCGGAAACGGTTTGAGGCGCTTTCAGAGCCCGCCAAAGAGAAGGTGAAGAATCTTTTCCGCGAGAAGTTCAGCGATGAGAAATTCCGCAATGCTCCCGAAGAAGAGCGCCGGAACATCATTCGAAGAGAGATCGAGAAAATCGAAAAAGAAGACAAGAGCGGCAAGCGTTGAGCCGACATCCGCCCGCCTCTGATAGCCCTTAGCGTTCACTTTCCTCCCCAACCTTTGCTCATGTTTTTGACCCGTTTTCGTCCGCTCCTTCACCTCAGTGCGTTGGCCTTGACCTCCATCGCTGTGATCGCCCAAGAGGCCCCCCAACCTGCCACTCCACCTGCGGACGCAAACGCGGCAGCTCCATCGAATGGAACACCTCCACCAGCAACGGATGCACCAGCGCCGAGCACGCCACCAACGAGTGGACCGCCATCCGAAGGCGGGCAGCGTCCTGGTGGTTTTGGTCCTCCAGGGGCAGGTGGTTTTCAAGGAGGCCCGGGTGGGTTTGGCGGACGTCGCCGAGGTGATGGCGGCGGTTTTGGCGGGGCTGCCGGAGGTGGAGGGGGTGCCGATGCCGCCAGCGCGTTGGCTCAGACGATTCGCATGGAGGGGGATCGCATCGTGCTTCAGTTTCCAAACAACCCGGTGGCGGACATGCTCAGCATCTATGAACTGCTGACCAATGTCACCCTGATCAAGGACACCAACATCTTCAACGATGGCGCACCTGTGAGCTTGGCGACACCCCGCGCCGTGAGCAAGGAGGAGGCGGTGAAGCTGATCGAGGCGACTTTGCTGACCAATGGTTACGCCATTGTGATGGAGCCCGATGGCAAGAGCGCGCGCATTTTACCCGCCCGCAATCAGAGCGCCAATGCGGTGCAGTTTTCTCATGGGGTGCGCTTTTACACCTCCGCTCAGGATCTGCCGGACGGAGAAACGATCGTGACCTATTTCATGAAGCTGGACTACCTCGACCCGCAGGAAGCGGCGACGATGTTGTCCGGTCATGTCGGTCTCAGTGTCTATGGGCGCATCACGCCCGTGCTCACGCCGCCGGGATTGCTCCTGACGGAAAGCAGCACCGTCATCAAACAACTCATCAGCATTCGCGAGGCAGTGGACGTGGGCGACACAGGGTCATCGCTGGTCACTAAATTCATCCCGGTGGAGTATGCAGAAGCGTCCACGATTGCCCAGATCATTCAGGCAACCCTGACAGCGCAGGCTCAGGAAAAGGAAACCAAAGGCATCAACACCATCCGTGGCAATGCCGCCAGTGATGGACGCACCGAACGCCGCGAAGAGCGCAATGACAATAACAACAACCGCCCCGCGACCCCTGTCGTGGTCAATGGTCAGGTGGTGCAAGGTGGCGGCATCGAGCCCGCGCCTTCTGCCCAGGTCGTCGCAGACACACGTTTGAATCAAATCCTCGTGGTTTCATCACCAGCCGACTACACCTACATCGCCAGCTTGATCGCTGAGTTTGATAAGCCGCTGGTGGTCGATGAACCCTTTGAGCGCAAACTCAAGTATGCCTCGGCCGTGGACGTGCTCAGCGCGATCACGGATCTGTTGCAGGACACCAACAGCGGCACGGTCCAACTGCCGGGCGGTGGCACGATTCAGCAGCAGCGCACGCAGGCCCAGGCCTCCAGCAGCAGCCAGCTTCTCACAGGCCGCACCACCACCGGCACACGCGGTGGTCAGTTGCTGTCCACGAGTGGTGCTGCCGACACGGCAACCGCCACCACAGCAGGCGCCTCACGTGCGGATTTGATCCAAGCACCGACCGAGGACAATGCGCCCATCTCGGTGCTGGTGGGCAAGACCCGCGTCGTCGCCGACCCGATGGCCAATTCAATCCTCGTCATGGGCCGCAAGGAAGCCATCGACAAGGTCAACGGCCTGCTCGACAAACTCGATCGCAAACCTTCCCAGGTCTATCTTTCCACGGTCATTGGTCAGCTCACAATCGGAGATGGCTTTGAATTCGGCATCGACTATCTGAGCGCACTCAACAACAAAGACGGCACCAACTTCAGTGCCGGCAGCATCTTTACCCGACAGGACATTTTGCCGGGCAATGGTGCCTACAATGCAGCTAACCCAAACGCCACCGTCCGTGGCATTCGCGATCTGCGTAACAACATCATCACCAATGCTTTTGGCCCTGCTGCTGGCTTGAATCTGTATGGCTCCATCGGTGACAGCTTGGAAGTGTTCGTCACTGCCATGGAGAGCACCAACCGCTTCAAGGTCCTGTCCCGCCCTAGCGTCTTCGCTTTGAACAACAAAAAAGCCACCATCACCTCCGGACAGCTCATTCCAGTGCCTTCTCAAACTCTGACCAACACGAATGGCAACAACGGCAACAACGTCACCACCACCATCGAGTATCGTGACGTCGTGCTTAAGCTCGAGGTCGTGCCGCTGATCAATGTCGATGGCGAAGTCTCGCTCACCATCGCACAGGTCAATGACACGGTGATCGGAACACAACGGGTGGAGCCCAATGACATCCCCATCATCGGCACGGAGCAGATCGTCACCTCCGTCACCGTTCCGGATGGCAACACCATCGTGCTAGGCGGCCTCATCTCCGAGGCGAGCCGAAAAGACACGGAGGGTGTGCCCTTCCTTAGCCGCATCCCGGGTGTGGGCAATTTGTTCAAGGACAACAAAGACAACAACAGCCGCAGTGAGCTGATCATCTTCATCCAGCCGCAGGTGGTGACCGACAATGTGGAAATGCGTCAGGCCTCCATGCGGGAAGATTACCGCACAAAAATCGGGGCCGATGCTGCGGAACGTTTCCCGGAAAGCATTGATCTCCAGCGCATCTCACAGGAGCAAGAAGAGGCCAATCAAGAAGCCCAGAAAAAGGGCAACTTTTTCTCACGCATGTTCAAGCGCAACCCCAGGAGCACGCCCGCCGTGGCAGCTCCTCCGCAGAATCTCCGGCGCTGATCAGGCTTGGTGGAGCCCCCAGAGCACTTTCACGCTCTGGGCGGCGGCGCGGACGTGATGAACACGGAAAATTTGTGCCCCACGTCTCATGCCCGCGGCGATGCAGGCCACCGTTCCAGCATCGCGATCCACAGCGTTCGGCAAATTCAGCACTTGGCCGATCACGGTTTTGCGTGAGACCGGCAGCAGCAGCGGTCGTTCCCAACGCTGGAGCTGATCCGCATGGCGATAGAGCAGCAGATTGTCCTCCCGCTGTTTGGCGAAGTCGATCCCTGGGTCCAGGATGATGTGTTCGGCAGAGAGTCCCGCACTCAAGGCCAGCGCGAGCTTGTCCGCAAAGAACTGCTGCATCGTCTCCAGCACATTGGCATAACCGACATGCGTGTGCGCCACCTTGGGCTGCCCCACACTGTGCATGATCAGCAGGCTGGCTCCATGCTCGGCGCAGAGACGCGCGTTGGTCGCTTCAGGCAGAGCGCTGATGTCATTGATGAGGTCGCCCCCCTCGGGCAGCACGGCGGCGATCACGCCAGAGCGCCAGGTATTGATGGAAAGGAGGGGTGGCCAAAGCTGCGCAGCATCCCAGGGCGGCGCGTCAAAAGACGCGATCAACGCCGACCAAGCCCGCATGAAGGGGAGCAACCGGGCGATTTCTTCTTCTTCCGAGATCGGTCCACGATTGGTGCGCGCGCTTTCGGCCCCAATGTCGATGATGTCGGCTCCGTCTTCCAGCATGGCCTTGGCCTGGGCCAGCGCCTTGTCGGGATCCAGAGTTCCGTCTCCACAAAAGGAGTCGTCGTTGATGTTCACGATGCCCATGACCAACGGGCGACGTGGGAACTCAATGCAGTGCTGTCTTGCCTGCCAAATCATGCGGGCCATTTCTCAGGAAGTGCCACCTCGATGCGGCGGCGTTTTTCAAAGCGCACGGTGCTGCGGTAACCGACGCCGCGCACCAGAGCCAGGGCCTGGCCGAAATCTGCCCCGACATCCGTGGGGACATGCGCGTCTGAATTGATCAGGATGGGCACCTTGGCACTGAAGGCCAGCTCCAGCATTTCCCGCGCCGGGTAGATCTCACGCACATCTTTGCGCAGGCCTGCCGTGTTCACCTCCAAGGCCGCACCCGTGTCCACCAGGGCCTGGATCACAGGTTCATAGTAGCGCCGTAGATCCCCCGCAGGTCGCAGGCAAAAGCGTTTGGCCAGATCCGGGTGGGCGAAAAAGTCATGCTGACGAGCACGGATCATCTTTTCATACAGCCGCCAGTAGGTGCCCCACATGTCCTCCACCGTCATGCGGTTGCCCCAGCGGGAGAGATACTCGGGGTCATCCACGGCAATGCCGTCATGGATGTAGTGGACGCTGCCAATGAGGTAATCCCAGTCTGCGAGCTGTGCGGTTTCATCCGTCCAGGCCTCTTGTCCCTCCAGGTAATCACACTCCAAACCGACGCGGATCGGCAGGTCAGGCACGCCCTCGCGCGCGGCCTGCACCAGCTCCAGATAGCGTGGCAGCTCGTCCAGGGCCATGCGCCATTCGTCCAGAGGCGTCGGCATGGGATTGTGATCAGCCAAGCCAAACTCAGCCAGCCCTATGCTCTGCGCATGGCGGGCGTAGTCGATCGGATCCCCTTCCGCATGGCGGCACAGGGGGGTGTGGGTGTGGTAGTCGGTCAGCACGCCTCCTCAGTGCGTGCAGAATGGCTTGGCTGCAAGTGTCCGGATAGGCTCCCCTCACCTCCAGCTTGCACGCGGCTGGATCGCCCCCATCTTCCGCCCCCCTATGAACAAGCTGGACGAGATCATCGCGCACAAACGCACCGAAGTGGAGAAGCTGCTGCCACGCCTGGAAAAACTGCGCGCCGCCGCCACCCTGCGGGATGACTTTCGCTCCCTGGAAGATGCGCTGCGGCTGGACCCGACCCGCCTGGGCATGATCGCCGAAGTGAAACGCGCCTCCCCCTCGGCAGGCACCATCTCCGCCGACTTCGACCCGCTGACCATCGCCCGCGGTTATGAAAAAGCCGGCGCCACGGCCCTGTCGATCCTGACCGATGAAAAGTATTTCCAGGGCCGCCTCGAATACCTTTCCCTCATTCGTGAGCAGGTGGACATCCCCTGCCTGCGCAAGGACTTCATCATCCATGAAGTGCAGATTTATGAAGCCGTGGTCGCAGGGGCCGATGCCATCCTTTTGATCGTCGCTGCCCTGGATCAAGAGAACCTCGTGAAGCTCCTGGACATCGCCCAGACCTTCCAACTCGACGTGCTCATGGAAGTTCACGACCTGCCCGAACTGGAACGCGCGCTGGAAACAGACGTGCGCATCCTGGGTGTGAACAATCGCAATTTGAAGAGCTTCACCGTCGATCTGGCCACCACCGAGGCTCTAGCCGAGGAAGTGCCCGATGACATCCTGCTCGTAGCAGAGAGCGGCATCAAAACCCCCGCCGATGCCGAACGCCTCGCCGCCGCAGGCAGCGATGCCCTGCTGGTGGGAGAGACCCTGATGCGCAGTTCAAACATCCTCCTCGACCTGCCTGCCCTGCGTGCGATGAAGCCGTGAGGTGGTGGAAGACCCGCAACCAGACGTTTAAATTGCTTCAAGACCTGCCGCTTTATGGGCCTTTGATGATTGGAGTAAAATCACTCCAGTTCTCAATCTTGAATCCTCGAATGTCGCGCACAGAGAGGGGAAACCACGGCAACGCTTTCAGGGCAAGCAAGGCCGCAAAGAGATTGGCCATGTCATTCTTCTCGGTGACATAGACACTGCCCTGTATTCGTTCGAATTGGAATCTGCGAAGCGTCGAAGCAATCTCAGCATAAGCAGCCGTCACACCTTTGGGATGGTGCGTCTCTGTATCTGCGACGACGAGATCAAAGGTGATGGCGAACATGATCACTCAGCCTCTGGATCTTCGAGAGCTTTCTCCACGGAATAATCCAGCTCCTCGCCACTTTCGACGACTCGGATATGGACTTCCGACTCATTGACTTTGCTCACGACTTCATAAAGCG